>DAOVTG010000093.1 GCA_030633185.1 Deltaproteobacteria bacterium | reverse complement strand
GGCTCCCTCCCCGTTATCACAAGAACCCAACCACCAGTATTTATGTCCGTGAGCAAAAGTGGACAGCTTAGACGTGGATGCCACAAGAGCTCCGAGTTTATTGGTCAGAAAAATTTCACCATACTCATCCTTGATGATCGACTGCTGTTTCTTGAAATAATGGGAGATTAGATTGTTAGTATATTTGAGGATAAAAGGTTCCTCTTCATTGTTTGAGCTTTTCCAGTCGGCATCAAAGCGATTAATCAAGCGATTTGAGTCTGTATCTGTCAGTCTTGTGTATGATAAATTGCTTTCATCCAAAGCACTTTTTATCAGCGGTGCATATGCAAGAGCTAATACGGTTTTTGTCTTTTCGACTAATAATTGGTCAAATTTCTGAGACATTACTTCGGCTATTGATTTTGAATAATTATACTGTGCTTTAACCACCAAGTTTCGATTGTATTGATATGTCGTATACGAGACTAAAACCAAAACAATTGATCCAGTTAAAAAGATAGCCAGGGCATGCTTGTACGCTAGTTTCATCTATAATTTCCTTACTCGCAGGCGACTATGCGACTTTTGGGGATCTCTTGCAATATGAAAAACTGATTATTTGTCGCAATATTGTAGACATAATTCGCAAGGGCGGGAATATTGAACAGAAAAAGATTAAACCAAAAAAGGGCAGTTAAAAGTGCCCTTTTCGGTTCAATCTTATTATCAACGGTACTATCTACAAAAGGGCCGCCACGGCTTGATCAGCCAGATTCATCAACCCTTGCGGCATTATCCCAACCAGGATAATCGCAATAATCAGAAAGGCGCCAAAAACTTTTACGCCAAAGCCCAACTGTAAACTTTGCAACTCATCTTCATCTCCTTGACAATAGACCGCCCGGGCCATTTTCAGGTAATAAAAGGCCGAAATTGCGGCATTGACCATGGCGATCACAACCAGGCCATAAAAACCTTTTTCAAGGGCACCGGTAAAGATAATAAACTTACCGGTAAAGCCAACCGTCGGCGGGATACCGGCCATCCCGAAAGCTCCGACGGCCAGAGTGAATGCCAGTACCGGGGAGCGCCGATAAAGTCCTTTGAGATCGGCAAACGTGATATTCTCACCCCGTGGTGCGATATAATAGATGACCAAAAAACAGGCCAGGTTCATGAGGACATAACCGGCAATATAGTAGATCACCGCCGCCATACCCAGTTGATTTCCACTTAACAGGCCAATCATCATATAACCGGCATGAGCTATACTTGAGTAAGCTAACAAACGCTTGATATCATCCTGCACCAAGGCTGCCAGATTACCATACGTCATCGAGAGCACGGCGAGAACCACAAGCACCCAGGTAAACTCGGAAATCCCGCTACCGGTCATACTGACCAAGCGTATCAGGAGCGCGGCGGCACCGATTTTCGGCAGCGTCGCAATAAAAGTGGTGGTCTCATTCGAGGCCCCTTGATAGATATCAGGAGTCCAAGCATGCATCGGAAACATGGCTAATTTATAGAAAAAGCTGCAGAGCATTAAGACCATGCCGATTACTGCCATCGGCTGATCCATCATTTTTGGTAACTGAGCACTGATTTCATTAAGATAGGTGGTATGGGTCAAGCCGAATATATAGCTTAAACCAAATAGTGAGATTCCGGTAGCCGCGGCTCCAAACAGGACATATTTGACCGCCGCTTCAACCTCGCTCCGGCGACCTTCACCTCGACGAAATGAAATCACGACATAGAGGGCATAAGAGGAGATTTCGAGACAGACAAGAATGGTCAGGAGCTCGACCGCGCTACTCATCATAACCAGCCCTAAACTACTCAAAGAGAGGAAGAGATAGAACTCGTTCTGCATCTCCTCTTCGATACCACTTAAACTGCGGCACATTATAAATATGAGAAAAAGGGTGCCGCATAAAAGAAATTTTATCAACTGAGAGAGGCCGTCGATCTGATAAGCCTCCGCAAATAAGGTACCTGAAGCGCTGCAACTAAGAACGGTCGCAACCAGCGTCAATAAAGCCCCGACAATGGCTATATTACTTAAGGCCACACCCTGGATTTTTTTCAGTGATGCGGCAAACAGAACCAGCACCATGATTATCAGAACAAGTTCAGGAAGAATAAGCATTACTTGCATGTTGAATACCTACAATTAAATATCAGCAACTTTTAAAAAGTCATTACCTGTTTAATCCAACTGCCGAGTTCCAGTAAGGCGTGGTGACCGGCGTGGGGATCTGCTACAGCTCCGCCGACGGAAATCTGCCCAAGCAGATGGGTAACACTGGCATCCATAATATTCAGGAGCGGAGCCGGGTAGAGACCGATCCAGAAAACAAAGAACGTCAACACCACCACCATCGAAAGCTCACGAAAACTAAGGTCGGTCAGGACGTGACTATGATCATCGGCCTCATTTTCGTCATGATGGTGAGCATGACCATCGGAATCGTGCCAAACCATGCGCTGCAACAGTCGTAACATATAGGCGGCAGCCAGGATGGCTCCGGGAATTGCGAGAAAGCCGACCAACGTACTCCTCTTGAAAGCCCCGAGCAGAACCAGAAACTCACCGACAAAGCTGTTGGTACCGGGAAAAGCCAGAGATGACAGACAAAAAATACCGAGAAATGTTACATAGATTGGAATCACCATCCCCAAAGCCGAGTTATCGGCAATCTCCCGGCTATGGGTTCTCTCATAGATCATACCGACCATGATAAAGAGCCCGCCGGTCGTAATCCCGTGATTGATCATCTGGAGAATGGCACCTTTAAGACCCTGATCATTGAGCAGGAAAATCCCTAACGTGACAAAACCCATATGTCCGACACTGGAGTAGGCAATCAATTTTTTGATATCGGTTTGCCCCAAGGCCAAATAGCCGCCGAAGATAATAGATATCAGCGATAAAGCAATCAGGTAGGGCATGCAGTAGATAGTCGCTGCCGGAGCCATCGGCAGACAGAAGCGCAAGAAACCGTAGCCCCCCATTTTCAAAAGAACACTGGCGAGGATAACACTACCCGCGGTCGGGGCTTCAACATGAGCCGCCGGTAGCCAGGTATGGAATGGATACATCGGAATCTTGATCGCAAAAGCGAGGGCACAAGCCAGAAAGATCCACATCTGATAAGCGAAAGAGTATTCCTGATCCATCAGGGCCGGGATAAAGAAGGTTCCGGTTTTGATATAGAGGGCGACAATCGCAACCAGGAGAAAAACACTGCCGCAGAGGGTATAGAGAAAAAACTTGATCGAGGCATAGTCCTTACGGGCCCCGCCCCAGATTGCAATCAGGAGAAACATGGGAATCAGCATCGCTTCCCAGAAGATATAGAAGAGTACTGTGTTAAGGCTGATAAAAACCCCGATCATAGCGGCTTCCATAACCAGAGTTACAAAGATAAACGCCCCTAATCGTTTATTGATATAGCGCCATGAACAGAGAATACAAAATGGCATGATAAAGGTCGTCAGCAATACCAGAAGAACACTGATACCATCGACCCCGACCACATAATTGAGTTTAAGCAACGGAAACCAAGCTCGCAATTCGGCAAACTGGTACTTGGCCGTATGCAGGTCGAAACAGGTAAAAAGCGGCAGCGAGAGCACCAGCGTTACCAGCGTCACCAACAGACCAAAGATCTTCAAACGCTGCTCATCCTTAATCAGAAGACTGATCAGGGCTCCAACCAGGGGAACCATCAAAATCATTGAAAGGATCGGATAGCTCAGGGTGTTGAGAATCAGATATTTTTCCATGTGCATAATCAATATCTCTAGACTAGAAGAATTAAATATCTAGGTGAAAACGACTCGCTCGATAAGAATTGAAGTTTGTCGTCCAATTTTTACAGAAAAACCACAACCAGCAAGACAATCATCAAGGCCGCAACCGCGCCGCCAATATATTGCTGGATCTTGCCGGTCTGCAAAGTTCGCATTTTGTCTCCACCTTCGACTACGCCTTTAGCAGAATTATCGACGGCCCAATCAATCCCTTCCCAATCAAACCAGGAGAGGGCTTTGGCGACGAGCATGGTAAAACGTAAACCGACAGTACGATAAACTTCACCAACCCAGTCGTTGGCAATACTGATCGGTTTGCAGGCAACCCACATAAAAACCAGCGCCCCTTTACGATAAAACCAGTCGACATCAAGGTTACTCTTGGGCTCAGGATGGAGATATTTAACCATCAAGTAGAAACCTAAGCCGGTGAAACCCAAAATCTGCAAGGTCTCCGAAACATGATAAGCAGTATAGGGTTGATAGTCCACGGCAAAGGGCAGCATCCGATAAAGATATTCGGGGTAAATTCCCAAGAAAATACACATAAAAGCGGCAAAAGCCATGGCCAGGTTCATATTCCAGTAGGCATCTTTCGCTTTGACACCGGAATCTTTACCAAACCAGATAAAGTAAGGCAGTTTAATTCCAACCGAGAGAAAAGTTCCAACCGCCGCCAGAGTCAACATCACGAGCAGGAAAATCCGATGGTCTGCGCCTGCCGATGCAATAATCATAGATTTACTGATAAACCCGCTGGTCAACGGGAAGCCAGAGATTGCAATACCGCCAATCACGGTAAAAAACAGGGCCCACGGCATCCTCTTATAGAGTCCGCCAAGCTCGTTGAGTTTTGATTTACCGGTCATTTCGAGAACTGCACCAACCCCCATAAAGAGCAGAGCTTTGTAAAGAATATGGGCATAGGCGTGGGCACAGACTCCATTAACGGCCATCGCCGTACCGATCCCGATCCCGCAAACCATATAACCGACCTGGCTGACAATATGGTAAGCCAGAATCCGCCGTGCATCATTTTCAATGACCGCGTAGCCAACTCCATAGAGGGCCATGACCGCCCCCATAATCGCCAAGACTTCGAAACCAGGGAAAGCCCGAGCCAAAACATAGACGGCCGTTTTGGTCGTAAATGCACACATAAAAACAGCCCCAGTCACGGTCGCCTCAGGATAAGCATCCGGGAGCCAGGCATGAATCGGCGGCACAGCAGCATTAAGCATAAAGCCGATCATAATCAGATAGTCAGCCGTGGTCGCCCCTTCGACAGCAATCTGAGCAAAAGTTAAGTCATGACAATTCTGGTAGCGAAGGAAAATCCCGGCGAGAAGAATCAGCCCCCCGGCCGTATGCACCATTAGATAACGGTAACCGGCTTCAATCGAGCGCTTCCTTTTGCGATACCAGATCAGGAAAGTTGAGGCAAAGGCCATCAGCTCCCAGAAGATAAAGATAGTCAGATAATCCCCGGCCAACGTCGTGCCCAGAGCTCCGGCAACGTAGAGAAAAGCCGCAATATGGTGGCCGGTCTCCTTAACATGGAGGCAGTAAACGGCACCGATCAAAGCCATCAGCGTAAATACGTGGAGAAAGACATAGGTCAGTTTGTCGACCCGGCCAAAAACCAGTTCAAAACCCATGAAGTTACATATGCCGAAACTCTCCGGCAAAGCATGAATCTGCCAGAACGCCAACAACGGAACCGCCAGCAAAAGCACCTTCTGCATTTTGAAACGGGTAAAAAGCGGCAGCAACAGGGCTCCGAGGATAAAATAGGAGGCCGGATGAAGAAATATCGTACTACTCATCATTATCTGAATCCTCACTATCGTAAAAATCTTCGCGCTGGGCGAGCCAGACGTGAGAGAGCCCCTTACAGAAAACTATCATTCCCAGGCAACCAAAAACAGTGAAGAGAGCCCAGAAACCGATAACTGAATCACCCCAAAAATGGGGGTGATGTCGAGCAATCAGGAAATCGAATAACAGAGTCCCCAAGAGATAGGCAAAGAAAACCCACTTCAAAACTTTCGCATGAGCCTGCAGATAACTCAACAATGTAACCATCATGCTCCCACCATCATATTAATTGACTTTATTAAAGTCATTGTGCTTTTATCTTGTTTTATTAATTGATCATTACATGGATAATGCTTAAAAACAGATCAGGATAGATACCCAGTATAATTGAGATAATACTGGTTATCAGAAGCGGTACCACCATAAACATGATTAAGGGTTTATTCTCCAATGAACCACTTAAACCCTTATCTGCCGGTGCGACTTTGCCGAAAAAAGCGGTAAGAAAAACGGGTACGAAATAGCCGGCATTAAGCAGGCTGCTGGCCAACAAGACCACAAGTATGCCAATGCTCCCTATATCCATGGCCCCTAAAGCGAGAAACCATTTGGTCACAAAACCGGCTGAGCCCGGCACCCCGATCATACTTAAAGAAGCCAAACCAAAAGCGATCATTGTGATCGGCATTCGGTAACCGAGCCCCCCCATCTCCTTGATATCCTTTTTCCCGCAGGCAACAAAAATCGCTCCGGCACAAAAAAACAGAGTGATCTTGGAGAAAGCGTGGTTGGCAATATGGACAAGCCCACCGGTTATACTATTCGGGGTCAGCATGGCGACACCGAGAATTATATAGGAGAGCTGACTGATAGTTGAATAGGCGAGCCGGGCCTTGAGGTTACTTTTACTCAAAGCAATAATTGATGCCGTAATGATCGTAAATGAGACAAAGTAAGCCGTAAACATGCCAAGACTTAGATCCTGGAGCATTTGCACACCAAAGACCGAGAGCATCACCCGACAGATCGAAAAGACGCCGACTTTAACCACGACCACGGCATGCAAAAGAGCACTGACCGGGGTTGGTGCAACCATGGCTGAAGGCAGCCAGTTATGGAACGGCATAATCCCGGCCTTGGCAAAACCGAACAGGCACAATAGATAAGAGACCACAACCAGGGTTTTGTTGGCACCTTCGGGGAAAATTCCGCTAACAACCCCGGTGTAACAAAAATCGAGAGTACCGCACTGCATATAGATGATGATCATCGCTGGCAGCAAAAAGGCCTTCGAGGTAAACATCAGATAGACAATATATTTGCGGGCTCCGGCATAACCTTCGCCATCCTGATGATGGGCAACCAGAGGATAGGTGAAGATTGAAACTATTTCATAAAAGAGATAGAGGGTGAAAAGGTTACCGGCAAAAGCGGCCCCCATAGCAGCCCCGACCGAAACCGCGTAACAAACATAAAACCGAGTCTGAGCATGTTCTTCCAGGCCGCGCATATAACCGATACAGTAGAAACCGGCGAGAATCCAGAGAAAGGAGGCGGTACCGGCAAACATGATCCCCAGACCATCAAGATGAAACTTGATATTAACCCCGGGATAGAGGGTGGCTAACGTATATTCATAAGAGCCGCCGGCAAGAATATGGGGCAACAAGCTGAGAACGGAGAGAAAAGTCAGCAACGCTCCAGCCAGCGACCAAACCTCACGCAGGTTCGGCTTTTTGCCGGAGAACATAACCAGCAGCGCCGTCAACATCGGCAGAGCGGAGGCAAGCAGGATTTTACTGGTAATAATTGTATCCATATCTGTTAAATACCTCTATCCCCGCTAACCGCGCAGATCAGTGATCTGCTCCGGATCGGATGTCTGATATTTCCGGTAAACAGCAAAGATTAAGCTTACGGCAATCGCCGCTTCAGCTGCAGCCAGCCCCATAATAAAGAGCGTAAAAATCTGCCCGGTCACCGGTTCCGGTGCCAGAAAACGGTTAAAGGCCATAAAATTAAGCCCCGCCCCATTAAGAATTAATTCAATCGAAATCAGCATGCCGATCATCGAGCGATGCTGCATCATACCGTAAAGCCCGATGGCCAACATGAACACGGCAATGATCAGGTAGGTATGGAGATTACAACTAATCACTTACTTTAGCCCCCTGCGCTTTCCGTTCCATGTAATCGCCACAGCTCCGATCATGGCGATCATGAGAACGACCGAAATAAGTTCAAATGCGAGTCCGTAACGAGTCATCAAGGTCTCTCCGAGAGCGGCCAGACTGTAATCACCGCCGCCGGCTCCCGGGGCCTTAACCCACTGGGTCTGCGAAAGCCCGAGCTGGAGAACGCCTAAGGTCAAAAGCGAAGTCACCAGAGCCAGGATCGTATTTTTGGGCCCGATGGCATAGGCGGCCAACTGTTTCGGTGTATAACCAACCATGATGCCAAAGACAATCATGATGCAAACCGCTCCGACATAGATTAAAATCTGCATCAGGGCGAGAAAAGGACTATTCAGATAGAGGTAGAGTCCGGCCACACCGAACATAGCCATTGCCAACCCCAAGACCGCCTTCATCAAAACCTGGGAGCTAACCGCAACCAAAGCTCCAAAGACAATCATAATGACGAAGAGGTAGAAACAAATCTCGGTTAAGGTTCCGTAAACCATCAGTTGCCTCCGGCGGCCGCAGCAAGGGGTTGTTGATGCCGGCGCTCAAGCCGCTCAATGAGATCATAATGAAACTCTTCGCGGGTAAAGCCTGCGATATTATAGTCTTGCGAATAATCGAGAGCACCCTTGGGGCAGACTTCAACACAGCTGCCACAGAGACTGCACTTGGTAAAATCGAGCGCAAACAGGGTCAGTGATTTTCGTTTCTCGCCCTCTTTTTTCTCACCTTTAACAACCAGACAATCCGAGGGACAGGCCTTGGCACACATACCACAGACAATACAGTCGCAACCGCCGGTCTCAGGGTTAAAAACAAGTTCGACATGACCACGATAATTAGGTGTAATAAAACACTCTTCACGCGGGTACTGAACCGTCACGATAGGCTGAAACAGCGCCTTGATGGTCACTTTCAGCCCGATCAGCAGACTCTTTCCGCCAAACCAGAGCTCGCCGAAATATCCTCGATTATTCATATGAGTTTAACCAATACGGCTGTGATGAGAAGATTAGCCAGAGAAAAGGGGATCAAATATTGCCAGCAAAAAGTCATCAGTTGATCGAAACGTACCCGGGGATAGGTCCAACGTATCCAGATCATGACAAAGAGCAGACCATAGACCTTGAGCATAAACCAG
>DAOVTG010000285.1 GCA_030633185.1 Deltaproteobacteria bacterium | reverse complement strand
GCAAACTCCTGGTGATAACGAATCCGTGCACCCCGTTCGGCGACCGCAATAGAAGCTAGATTTTGATCTACAGTTACGATTGTATGAGGAACGCCGGTATTAATGAAATCGACGATTTCCGATTCTCCATCGCAATCAAGTTCCACCTTTTTACGCAAGCCAAACGGCACTGTCATCTCAAGTTTGACCTGATCATAATCAACTTGGGCTCGAATCAGCCCGGCCCGAGTCTGGAAAACCATATCCGCATCGGCAATTCTTTTTAAATAGGCAAAGCGAGCTGCACAGCGACCACCGTTGCCGCACATCTCCGCTTCCGAACCATCAGCATTATAGAAGTGCCAGAGAAAATCGACGAAATGGTTGTCCTCGATCAAAATCAAACCATCAGACCCGATCCCGGTACCCCGCCGACACAACTTGGCGACCAACTGCGGTCGCCCTTTCTCAGGGAAAATCCGGCGCCGGTTATCAATAACGATAAAATCATTACCACTGCCATGCATTTTCCAGAAAGGAAGATCTTTACTCTCCAGCAAAACCGACTACCTCCAGACCCCCTGCTTGCGCAATTTTAAAATTTTATTTCTGACATCACCACATAATGCGCGTACATAGTCGCTGGCATAATCAGGATAACTCCAACGTAAGGGAATATATTGACCGCACTCATAAACCAGAGTCAGATCGGCATAGATACCCTGACCCAGGTAAGGTCGATGGGGTACGGCTTTGGTTGAGGCTAAAATCAGATGCTCCAAAGCCAGATACCCGGGATCAAGATTTACCCGGCGGCCTTTAGCGCAGGAAAATTCAGCTTCCAACTGATCGGTAAATAACTTCGCTTCGATCAACATCCGGCGGGCCAAGGGCTCGGTAAAAAAGAAAATATAGCGACCTAACGGCGAGCCCATCTCGGCTTCATAGTAAAGGGAGTGGGCAAACGAGAGCCAGAAAGAACAGATGTCAAGCGGGCCGAATTCAGCTGCAAGCCGCTCAGCAACCCCTAAAGCCAGCTCTTCATTACGGGCCAGAACGCTGACCAGTAGAGCCCCGGGTTCGGGCTCACGGTAATCAAGACCGGAACGCATCTTAAGAGGTTGTCCGAGATAGAAAAGGTTGCAAGCGATCAAAATAGGCCAAAACTTCAGATCCATCAGTGGTGGCTGTACCGGTCTTACCAACCACTACCCCGGCCGCCAGATTAGCCACCATCGCCGCCTGCTCCAGACTGACACCACTCCCCAAAGCCGCCAGAGTCAAGACCGAGATAACCGTGTCACCAGCCCCGGTAACGTCGAAAACCTCCCGGGCCTGAGTCGGCAGCAGAACCGGAACCCGGTTCTCCGGGAAGATTGCCATACCATCTTCACCCCGGGTAATAATTACGGAGCGGCTCTCAAATCTCTCCTTAATGCAGGCTCCCGCAGACAACAAATTTTCCGAAGTCACGGCAAAACCGTAAGCCTGGCCGGCTTCCATAACATTCGGCGTAACCAGGTCGACATCATGATAGATATCAAAGTTTGCCACTTTGGGATCCAGAGCCACGAAAAGGCGGCGGCGGCGGGCTTCGCCTACCAGAAGATCAAAGAGCTCCCGATCAACGACCCCTTTTCCATAATCTGAAATAATCACCCCGTCCACCTCGGCGCAACCGGCAATGATCTCCTGACGTAACTGTTGCCGGGAGGATTCGCCAAAAGGCGTTAGAGTCTCTTGGTCAAAACGTACAACCTGCTGCTGGTGCGCAATAATTCTAGTTTTTACCGAGGTTTGCCGGTCAGGATCGACGACCAACCCGGCAATCCCGCAGCCAATTTCAAGCAGCTCGCTTTTAAGAGACTGACCGTCATGATCATCCCCCACTAAAGCGACAATCTCGGGACGAGCCCCTAAGGCAAGAAGGTTACGAACCACATTAGCCGCCCCGCCCGGCCGATTTTCCCGACTCTTGACCGAGACCACCGGAACCGGAGCTTCCGGAGAGATACGCTCAACCACCCCACGGATAAAACAGTCGACCATAACATCGCCAAAAACCAGGATTCGACGCCCGCGCATAACTTCAAGCAAAGCCTCAAGCTGCGGTCGTAAAAGAATATCTTCATTGATTTTCATAAATTCCTTACTTATGATAACCGAAGCGCAGTAACTGCCCGGCATTGCGGGTCCAGTTTTTAGCGACTGAAACGTGAAGTTCAAGGTAGACTGAAATCCCGACAAAGGCTTCAATGGTCTGGCGAGACTTGATGCCAATCGTTTTTAGCATACGGCCACCCTTACCGATAATAATCCCTTTTTGCGAATTCTGCTCGACATAAATTGAGGCCCCGATGCTTAAACGCTTCTCAAGATCATGGTAGTAATCAATTTCAACCGCAACCGCATAAGGGATT
>DAOVTG010000255.1 GCA_030633185.1 Deltaproteobacteria bacterium | reverse complement strand
TTTAGGGGTTAGGCACGGGCGCTGGAAGATGGTTTTTGCTGAGCAGCGGACTGAAGGGGGTATTGATGTCTGGATTAACCCATTCACTAACCTTCGCATACCGAGACTTTTTGATCTTAAGATGGATCCCTTTGAAAAAGCTCAAACCGCTAACGTTTATGATAGGTGGATATCTGAGCATGCCTTTGTTATCGTGCCTACGCAGGATGTTATCGGAAAATTCTTACGTTCATTTATTGCATTCCCCCAACGTCAGAAACCGGCCTCATGGAATGTCCAGGGGGTTGTGCAGATGATGATAAAGGGTGGCCCTAGGGCTGGTAAAAAATAGCAGAAAAAGAGGGGAAATTAAACGTGGAGATTCCATCATTGAAAATAGGAGATACGATCGCTGACCATCCGATTATTCAGGGAGGTATGGCGGTTAGTGTCTCGACCTCCGAGCTGGTTGTGGCTGTGGCTGAGGAGGGCGGCATCGGAGTGATTGGCGGAACCGGCTTAAGCATGGATGATCTGCGGTGCCAGATGCGTGAAGCCCGGGCCGGTACCAAGGGCTTATTGGGTTTAAATATTATGGTTGCGGCCCGAAACTTCAAGGAGGCCGTGCTGGTCTCTTTAAAAGAGAAGGTCGATATTGTGATTGCCGGAGCGGGTTTTTCCCGTGATGTGTTCACCATCTGTAGAGAGTGGAAAACCCCGCTCGTAACTATGGTCTCTTCGGTAAAGGTGGCCCGATTGTCGGAGCGATTGGGAGCTGCCGCCGTGATTGTCGAAGGCTGTGATGCCGGTGGTCATCTCGGTACCGAAGAGAAGACGATTGATCTTTTGCCAGCCATCTGTGAGGCGGTTTCTATTCCTGTAATTGCCGCCGGCGGTTTTGTTGATGGTCGTGATATCGCTCAGCAACTCGAACTGGGGGCCGCCGGAGTTCAGCTTGGAACCCGTTTTCTTTTAAGTGATGAGTGCACAGTTCATAAAAATTTTAAAGAGCTATTGATAACTTCCAAGGCTTCTGATCTGGTTCGTATCATGTCGCCGGTGGGTTTGCCGGCCAATGCCATACTTACTCCGCTGGTTAAGAAATATCTGGCTGGTGACAGCTCTATTGAGCCCCAAAGCTGTGATGGTTGTCTGAAAAAGTGCGGTCGAGAGTTTTGTATTCTGGAGGCTCTGCGGCGGGCTCGAGACGGCGATTATGAACGCGGCCTCTTCTTTACAGGGAAACGTTTCCCCGACATTGCTGCAGTTGAGCCGGTGAAAAAGATTTTTTCCGATCTTTTGCAGGAGACCCGGATCTATCTTGATCGGGTTCTTAAAACTAGTACGCCTCCTAGGCAATTAGTCATCTAACTCTTTTCTGGCCAGGCTGGCCTCTAGTTCCGCTAGTCTGGCTTTGATTTTCTCAAGTTCATTATCCTCCGATCTCGATGATTTGCGTCGGGATAAGCCAAACAGAGACGACTCTACATCATGCCTTGCTTTTTGGATGGTTTTTGCCCCCTTTGAGACAAAATCTTCGAGAGCGTCTTTGTACTTAATGCCACTACCCCGGATGAGTTGGTGGAGGAGGTCAACGGGTAGGGTGTCTCGATTTGCTTTTTCCTCCTCCATAATGATCTGCGTGAGAATGGTTTTGGTGATATCCTCACCACTCTCTTTGTCTATAACCATTACGTTCTGACTGTCTCGAATCATTTCGCCAAGCTGACGGATCGAGATGAAACGTTTGTTGTGAGTGTCATAGAGTCGGCGACTTGAGTATTTTTTGATGATGATTGGCTGATTGGTTGTCATTGATTCATTACCAGTTTGGGTTTGAGCGTGACGTTTTGCCCTTTTTTTAATAAGTATACTCGCATTGCAAAAAAACGTCAATAACTCTGTGAATATTTTTTATCATTATAAAGTTGTTTAGGTTTCCTCGTTTAACACTTCTTGATTACAGATAAAACACTTGTAATTACAATGAATTATGGTTTGCGGGTGAGTGTTGTGGGTGGCTCTGTTAAAGTTGTTGCAGGAAGAGATAGTTATCTGAATATGCGGCTGAAGGTAAATTTATTTTGCAAAGCAGAAAAAAGTGCTTGACAAACTTCAGCGTGTTGGTTAGAGTATTCTACAGTGTAGAAGAAAGCCGGATGGCGAGGTTGCAGTAAAAGAAATAATTTATTTTGCAAGGCAGAAAAAAAGATTGACAAGGCCTTCATACTCGATTATAGTATTCTGCAACGTAGAAATAAATAACCAACCAACCAACCAACCTGGAGGTGAAACATGAAACTCAATTACAACAATCAAGTAAATGAACTGATCGGTCAGTTCGCAAAAAATCTGGATCAGATGTTCGGGCTGTGTACTACGGTTCAGAATCAAGTGAGTGAGCTTGCGAACCTGGTGATCGACGAAGGTACTGACAGCAGCAAGAAGATTGCCAGGGAAGTGATTCGCTCGACTAATAAGATCAGCGAGGAAGCTCGGGAAGTTGCTCGGAGCATCATCGATGAAAGTATCGAAGTGGTTTTTCCCGGAGAGGACAACCCGGCGGCCAAGATTGTTAAGGGCTTAGAGTCTGTGGCTAAAAAAGGTAGTGCTGTTGCCAAGAAGTTGTCCAAGGTCACAGAGAAGGCCCAGGCTATTGTCGAGACGGCTAGTGCTTAAAGTGTATCAAAGAAAATTAAGAATTTGATAAGGGAATCAATCCCCGCAAAAAATTAACCTGTAAAAAAAGGAGTAATGAAATGCCTATCAATGTCAACAATCAAGTAAACGATCTGATTCAACAAGCAACCAAGAATTTAGACCAGATGTTCGGACTGTTCACAACTATTCAGAAACAGGTGAATACACTTTCAAATCTGGTTATCGACGAAGCAACCGATACTACCAAAAAAGTTAGTAAAGAGTTCGTCGCCGCGGGTGATAAGATCGGTGCGGAAACCCTGCGTGTGACTAAAGAGTGCATCGATGATTCCGTCAAAGTAGCCTTCCCTGAAGAAGGCTAACCGGTTTACCTGCTGAAGTTACATTGTGGTCGGTACAGAGCCGACCGAAAAAAATGAACACAATTAAAGGAGAAGTAAAATGCCAATCAACACAGATCAAGTAAACGACCTAATCCATCAAGCAACCAAGAATTTAGACCAGATGTTCGGACTGTTCACAACTATTCAGAAACAGGTGAATACACTTTCAAATCTGGTTATCGACGAAACTGCAGATACCACCAAAACCTTGAGTAAGGGATTTGTCGCCGCCGGTGACAAAGTCAGCGGAGAAGTTTTGCGTGTTGCTCAGGAGGGCATCGATGATTCAGTCAAAGTTGCGTTCCCCAAGGATGGCAAGGAGTAGACCCCTTCTGTCTGCCTGAGTATCTGCGTGAAAAGGGGTTTTCCCTTTTCGCGTAGATACGATTTTAGCGAACTAGATTATTAGGTTGATTGCGGAAATCAAAAATGTAAATTTACTGTAAGGAGAGTCAGAATGAGCCAGATAAGTAATGAGATCGACG
>DAOVTG010000257.1 GCA_030633185.1 Deltaproteobacteria bacterium | reverse complement strand
TAGGGAAACATGAAAGACTATAAAATCTTAGGCAAAGGGATTGCCCGGATTGATACGCCGATGAAAGCGACCGGTGATGCCCTTTTTACGGCCGACATCAATCTGCCACGGATGCTGGTCGGTAAAGTTTTGCACAGCCCCCATGCTCATGCTCTGATTAAAAATATTGATACGAGCAAAGCCGAAAAAGTGCCCGGAGTTAAAGCTGTTGTCACGCGCGAAGACTCTTTCGATGTTCACTGGGGGGTCTTCAAATATACTCAGGATCACCAATTAATTGCGGTCGATAAGGTTCGTTTTATCGGCGAAGAGGTCGCGGCGGTCGCGGCCGAGGATGAAGAGACGGCCCTAAAAGCCCTTGATCTTATCGAGGTCGAATACGAAATTTTGCCCGCCGTCTTCGATGCCGAGGAGGCGATGGAAGAGGGAGCTCCACTGATTCATGAAGATCACCCGAAAAATGTCAACATCCATGTTAATATTGATGTCGGCGATGTCGAAAAGGGCTTTGCCGACTCGTACCACATTCGTGAAGATCGTTTCAGCGCCAGCGGCGAAACCTACGGCATGCTTGAGCCTTACACCGTAATCGCCGATTATAAAGCAGCCGGAGCGTTAGAGGTCTGGGTCCCGACCGCCTCGCCGCACACCAAGGCTAAGGCGCTCTCCAACCTCTTAAAAATCCCGCTCAACAAGGTTATCGTTCGCAGATCCAATGTCGGTGGAGCTTTAGGCGGCAGATCCGATGTCTTCCCGCTCGATTTTATTACGGCCACCCTCTCGCGCAAGGCAAAAAGGCCGGTGAAAGCAACCTACAGCCGCGAAGAGAGCATGACCTGCACGCGCCAGGTACACGATATGGTTGTCAACGTCAAAACCGGAGTCTCTAAAACCGGTGAAATCTTAGCTCAGGACATCAACGTAATAATGGGCGGCGGCGGCTATTCAAGTACCGGCCCGATTGCCGCGTCAGTCCCGTTTCTGGTATGGGAAGAGACCTATCGCCTGCCGAGTGTCCGCTTGAACAGCTATCGGGTCTACACCAACAAGCCGATTCGCGGAATGTATCGCTGCCATGGCCGCGCTTTCCTTGGCGGTTTAGGGATGCAGCTTGATATGATCGCCCACGATCTCGGTATCGACCCGGTCGAAATTAGACTCAAAAACGCCCTTACCGCCGGTGAGTTTCAGGCTACCGGTTCTCAGATTTTCGGCTGCGGTCTTACAGAAGCCATAAATGGAGCGGCGGCAAAATCAAACTGGGCCGAAAAACGCGGCAAAATGGCACCCGGCAAAGGTATCGGCATGGGTGCCAACGGTATGATGTGCGGTTTTCCGATGGGCATTCGCGGCGGTTCCAGCGCCATCATCAAGTTCAACGAAGATGGCTATCCGACAGTTTTAACCGGCGTCGTCGATAACGGCCAGGGCAACTATCATGCAATGGTCCAGATCTGCGCCGAGGTCTTAGGGATTAAGGTTCCAGATATCCATATCGTCGCCGCCGATACCGAGGTTACGACCCTCGATATGGGGGCCTATTCGCAAGCTGCCGTCTTTGTCGGCGGCAACGCTGTAAAGAATGCGGCCGAAGATGCCCGGAAACAGATATACACCATCGCCGCCGAGATTCTCTCTTGCTCGGCCGATGAACTTGATATCGATAATGGCAAGGTCTTCGTCAAAAACGACAGCTCCCGCGCCGTCGGCATGCATAAAATCGTTCGCAAAGGACTTTTAGACAACACCCCGGTTATCGGCCGCGGCTCCTACATGCCGGAAGTTTCAAGAACCCGCGAATGGGTTGAAAATCCGGTTGGCCAGCAAGCCGGAACCTTCAGTTTCGGCGCTAATGTAGTTGAAGTCGAGGTCGATATGGAGACCGGCGAAGTCAGCGTCGTTCAGGCTACCGGCTTTCACGATTGCGGTTTTCCCATTAATTTAAAAGCGGTCGAAGGCCAGTATGAAGGCTCTATCGCTTCGGGCGGCCTGGGCAGTGGTCTGATGGAGGAGCATCTCTGGGATGGCGGTCGGATGTTGAATCCCGACTTTCTTGAATATAAGATGCCTCTCGCAGTCGACATGCCGGAGATCTCCGCCAACGTCGTCATCACCGACGATGCCAAAGGCCCTTTTGGCGCCAAAGAGGCCGGCCTTTTCGGCTCAATGAACAGCTTCCAGGCGGTTGGCAATGCGGTTTTTGACGCAACCGGGGTCTGGATCAAAGATTTCCCGATTACGCCGGACAAGGTGTTGAAAGCGTTGGAGAAAAAGAAATTGTAACTATTCAGCGTAAGTAGAAAAGCACCGTATATTGATTGATTTCAGTAAATTCCGGGGACATAACCCGATTCTCCGAAGGAAATCGGGATTGTGTCCCCGGAATTTACGGGTTAGCTGAATAGTTACAAAGAAATTTATGTCGAGCAACACTATTTGAGTCATTCGATGCAACTTGCAGATGCACTAATAGGTGCAACAGCCGTGTCTCATGGAATTACACTGCTTACAGGAAACGATAAGCACTACAAAATAGTAAAAGAAATTAAGCTTTCGAAATTTGAACAATAGCTGATAAGTATTTCCGGTGGGGCAGAGTCGAGGGCGACGGTAAAAAGGGTAACTTAATGAAACTTTCAAAGTCAGATGTGAAGCTTTTTTATGAGTTAATGTGGGCCTTGCAATTTCATGTAAATCTCAAATTCAAAATTTATTCTCAAATAAAAAACATTGAAGATTATGCCGATTGTAAAATTGATCAAAAAGTGAAAATCCGCAAGACTCTTTATGAAAATATAGAGTTCATCGATTCTTTTGTGTTGGAAAATCCGCAAAATTTTTCTAGAGAAAAGCTGTTCATAGTTTCAAAGTGGAAAAATTATATTGGTGGAGATTTTTATATTGAACGTCTTTTAAAGAAATATGCAGTTTTCATGCAAGATGGTGAAGTTTATGGGGTGCTGGGTCTTTCTCAGGGATTCGATGAACAGATTCATCCTTCAACACTCCCTCAGAGTGTTAGTACGGTCTTGTTACCATTTAAAGGCAAAATTATTTATGACGGTCTTTTGGGGCATCGAAACATCCAGTTTGGTGGTGGGATCAAAAGCAGTTTAAGAGAGACTTATATGTGGGCCAAACAAAATGATCGTATTTTGGATAGCCTGGAAATATCGCAAGATGGAGATCAAAATGAAATAACCGGCAAACCTTTGAAAGACTGGAAACCGGAACTGGATGAGATTGCCGGTAAGGTAAAAAAGTTAAAGGGGGCTGCCGGGCATCCGGCAATTTATAGTCCGGCATTCAGTTTGGCCAAGGCCAGTATTGAGTTTACTCAACTTGCAGTAGCAGACGATAATGATTGGGAAGGCCTCAATAAAGCTTTGCAAAAAATAAGACGTGCATT
>DAOVTG010000084.1 GCA_030633185.1 Deltaproteobacteria bacterium | reverse complement strand
GCCGCGTAATCGTACCTCCGGCACTGAGAATTAGGACATCAGGAACACCAAACGTCAGCACGGTCCCAGACAAGGTTTTGGTCACCTCCCCCTCGTCACAGACTTCCAGGGTGATGCCGCAGGCCTGCTGTTGTTCTGGCGAGCAAAATGCGGTCTTAATTCGGATGACAGCCGCTTCAAGCTTTAGGCTGTCACGGCCGAAGATCGCAACGTCAGCGCCAAGTTGAGCGAATTTGACCGCGATCGCCAAACCGATACCACTTGAGCCGCCGGTAATATAAACTCGCTTTCCAGAAAAATTTTGCATGTCGGTAGCCTTTGTTATAAGATATCTGTAGAGGGAGAGGTGACCAAAACCTTGTTCAGATTAAAGCTATCAAGGCATAAGGCAGCAGGCACAAGGTTTAAAACCGGGAAAACATAATAATAGAGCGTTTTTTACCGATGCTTTTAAAACTCTGTACCTGCTGCCTCTGTGCCTCTGTGCCTCTGTGCCTTTGTGCCTCATTTCTGCAAATCTGAGGAAACCGTTTCTGGTTTGATCAGAAATTTGGCCAGGGCCGGTAACAGAAAAATGGCACCGAGCATGTTGACCAAGAACATGAAGGTCAGCAAAATCCCCATATCGGCCTGGAATTTAAGCGGTGAAAAGATCCAGGTGGCAACCCCGGCTGCCAATGTAATTCCGGTAAAGATAACCCCTTTACCGGTAATTTCCAGAGTCAACTGATAAGCTTCCTGTAAGGATTTACCCTCTTTAAGGATCGTCTGGAAACGACTAAAGATATAGATCCCGTAGTCAACCCCGACCCCGACCCCCAAGGCGACAACCGGCAGGGTCGAAACCTTGAGACCGATCCCGAGCACACTCATGACCGCATAACCTAACACCGAAACCAAAGCCAGTGGGATGACAATACACAAAACTGCCCGCACTGAACGGAAGGCCAAATAACAGAGGATAATAATGGCCGCAAAAACATAGATAAGAATCGGAAACTGGGCTGCATCAACAACTTCGTTGGTTGCCGCCATGACCCCGACATTACCACATGCAAGCTTGTATTTAACCAGTTCACTGGAATGATCGCGGGTGTAGTCTTTGACCTCCTGGACAATCTTGGAAATGGTCTCGGCCTTGTGGTCTTCAGTAAAAATCTTCACCGGCATAACGCTGCCGGTTTTATTGACCAGACCACTGCTCGTGGGAATATAACGAATCGCCTGCATCATAGAGGTTGGATGTTTCGGCAATTGCCTGAATTTGAGGTAGCCTTCACTCCAGCCGGCATTGGCAACCTTTGCCACTTGGGGCAGACTGATGACCGATTGAACCCCAGGAATCGTGCCCATATGCCAGGCAAAACGATCGATATCGCTGACCACCGCATAATCAATACTACTGTCCTCCTTGGATTCAGTGATGACCGACAAGACATCGGTACTGATAGAATAGTTATCAGTTATCAGGTTGCCATCGACATTATAGCGAGATTCGGCACGTAACTCCGGCACTCCTTTATTCATATCACCAATTTTGATGTCAGCTCCCTTCCAGGCTCCAAAGGCGAACAGTACCAGAGCGATAACAATAATGGCAACAGCATTTTTACGTTCACAGACTTTCGCCACTCGAACCCACAACCCATACATGCTGGCGGCCTGTTTTTTAGTAGTTTCCTTGTAGTCATCGGTGTACTTGATATAGGACATCAGCAGCGGCAGGAGCAGCAGGTTGGTAAAAATAATCATCGCCACACCTAGGCTAGCGGTAATCGCCATCTCCTGAATCATCTGAATTTTGATCAATAAAATAGTAATAAAGCCAATAGCGTCACTAGCTAAAGCGATACTGCCGGGAATCAGCAGTTCCCTGAAACTGGTACGAGCCGCGGCTAAACTTTCGGCCCCAAGAAAGACCTCAGAGCGCGTCGCACTGACCATTTGCACACCGTGACTGACGCCGATGGCAAAAACTAAAAAGGGCACCAGAATTGACATCGGATCGATACCATAACCGAGCAGCGGCAGCATTCCGAGCTGCCAGACTACGGCCGTCAGTGAGCAGACCAACGTAATTGTTGTAAGACGAAATGAGCGGGTTAACCAATAGACGAGCAGGGCCGTAATCAGAAAAGCGACCAGGAAAAAGAGTACCACCCGTTTGGCCCCATCAGTCATATCACCGATAAATTTGGCAAAGCCAATTATATGGATCGAGATTTCGTCGGTTTCGAATTTGTCGCGAAGCTCTTCCAGGCGCTTGGCAACATCGAGATAATCTAAACGCTCACCGGTTTTCGGATTAAATTCGACAAGCTCGGCGGTAATCATAGCACCAGTGAAATCATTGGACACCAACTTGCCGACAATCCCCGATTTAAGGATATTCTGGCGCACCTGATTAAGCCCTTCCGGGTTTGGCTTAAATTCGGCATACACGACATTACCGCCGGCAAAACCCTCTTCGGTAACCTCGGTGTAGCGAACGTTGGGGGTGAACAGTGATGTAACCTTGCTCCGGTCAACCCCGGGGAGAAAGAAAACAGCATCGGTTGCTTTCTCTAGGGTATCGAAAAAGCCCGGGGTAAAAATATCTCCATCCTTGGCCTTTAAGGCGACCAGGATTCGATTTGCCCCCCCAAACTCCTTGCCATGCTCAATAAAGGTCTGCATATACTCATGCTGCATGGGCAAAAGTTTGGTAAAACCGGCATCAATCCGCAAATGGCTTGCGGAGTAGGCCATAAAGATCGTCATGAGGAGAAAAGTGCAGATAAAGAATTTTCGCTGACCGAAAATCAAATTCTCCAACCATAAAATAATTTTTTTCATCTTATCTTTCCTTGGAATAAATAGGGTTGGTTACTTTGATAAGGCCAAGTCACTGAGAGTAATTTCTTTCACACCAAAAACGCCGACAAAAACCAGGGAGTCGTCATCCACAAGCGCAGATGATGAAATCCCTTTACGTGACGGTAACCGTTGAACCTTGAAACTATGGCCACTGTCCTGGCTTATCAGAACCACACCACGGTTGCCACAGACCAGGATCGTGCCATCCTCAAGGCGGACTCCAGAGCTGAGCAGCGCCTTAGTTTTAGACTCCACTTTTAACCAACTCACACCGGAATCATGCGAACGAAACAGGTTACCGCGCAAACCAAACATCAGTATTGACTCCCCTTCGAGGGGGAGAACACCGAAGAACGATCCGACATAGGGTGATGACAACGCCACCCAACTGAGACCGTTATCATCAGAACGATACATGTGGCCCATCTCAGCCACAATATAGAGTTTACCGCTGCTAGATCTGGCTATTTGGTTGAGGTGATAATCGGCATACTCTTCTTCTTCACCGGCGCTGACGCTAGGTGCACTAACCAAATTTAGCATCCCGGCCTTCCAGCTATCGCCGCCATCGGTCGTCGTCAGAAAAACTCCATAAGTACCGATCGCAAAACCATTTTCGGAATCGAGAAAAAAGACATCCAGCAACGGGCCACCGGCCTCAATATCATCGTAAAGACGCTCCCAACTTTTACCACCGTCCCGGGTTCGGATAATGACATGGTCGTAACCAACCGCCCAACCAAGTTCGGCATTGTGAAAATAGACTCCGGTCAGGGCCACTTGAACCGGCACCTCGGCCTGAGTCCAGCTCTCACCGGCATCAGTGGAGAGTAGGACAAAACCCTGCTCGCCGACGGCGGCAACAAACTCATCGGCGACCGTGACATCGAGCATTAAGGACTTTTTTACGAAAGGAAGATACTCACTGTTTACAGAAGTAGCAAAAACAGGAGAAGTGATGCTGCAAACAAATAGAAAAGCCAACATCGAGAGCAAAAATCTAGACTTTTGCTGACAGCTAAAAGAGATAACTTTGGAGCTTATATAAGAAAATTTCATAATTTCATTCCTGTTATTTTCTATTATTCTGTTGCCGGGGCATCTAATGCGGGCTTTGTTCTAATCTAACGAACGGGCCCACAACTGCACCCGTTCGCTAGATTTTTAAAGATATTTAACGGCGGCCGGACCGTCTGAGTGAATTAACTGTGAAAATTTTAGCTTCAAGGCCGGCATCTTCGTTGAATTTCCACTTAGGTTTGTCATTACTAAGATATTGGATACCGTAACGACCATTCTCGAGATCATAAGAGACATCAGACAGCGTCCAAATGGTCTTAACATCATAGTAGTTAACCGTATGCGATACATGAACCCGCCAAAGTTGATCACGTTTATCATAGTAATCGGCGGCGATTAGGTTCCAAGAATCCTCATCAATATAGAAGACCCGCTTTTTGTAGATGTGGCGGGTGCCCTCTTTGAGGGTACCTACGACCTTCCAAACCCGGTGCAGTTCATAGCGCACATCCTCACAGCTCATGTGGTTTGGCTTGATAATATCCGAGTACTTCAAGCTTTCGCTGCCCAGTTTGTAACAGTTATAAGGAACATACATCTCTTGTTTACCGACCAACTCCCAGTTATATCGTTGGGGACTGCCGTTATACATATCGGTCTGATCGGAAGTAAAAAGGCCGTCCATGGCGATCCCGGGATTGTCGAAAGCGACATGGGGAGCACGGCGAACCCGGCGCTGTCCGGGGTTATAGGTCCAGGCCCCACGATGTTCCTTCTCCTGGTCGAGGGTATCATGAACCAGGAGTATGCGACCGGCACTCCGAGCCGGAGCAGTAACGGTTTCAAGGTAGAGCAGAACTTTGTTGTCCAAAGTCGCATCGGTCTGCCCGGCATGACTGTAGTTAAAATCGATCCTCTGGCGCATATGGACACCGACATAACTGCCGTTGGCCATAACTGGAGCCGCAACGTACTTGCGATCAACCTGATCAACCCGCCAACGCAAGAGGTGGTTCCAGACAACCTCAAGACCATTTTCCGGAATCGGAAAAGGGAAACCCTCACCCGCATTCACTACTCCGTTACCACCATCAACTATTTCTGCGGTTTCGGCAATACGCTTGGTCGCGTCATAGATCCGTTGCGGCATTGAGGCGCTGCGATGGGTCGGATAGACCTTCATCTTGAAGGTCGAATAAGTCTTAAGCAAGGATTTATAGCCTTCGGTCAACTGATCAGCGTACTTATCCATATTGGCAGCATCAATCGTAAAAAGAACTTTGTCGTCAGCATAGGGATCAACAAGTTTCATCCCTTTTTCGTAGCCGGCTGGTGGTGTCGTAATCCCACCGTCCCAAGCAGGTATGGTGCCAGCCTTATTGCCGGCCTTTTCGGCTCCGATCGGGGTTAAGTCTTGACCTAAACGGGCAATCTCTTCCGAGGTTGACGCAGTCCATCCGGTGGAAGCAAAAGCCATCGACAAAAGGCCGACAACCAGGGCTATAGATAGTTTTCTATACATGAGCATAATCTCCTTATTGTTTTGATTTAGAATGAATATTTAATATTGAAGGCAACCATGTCGCGATCATGAATCTTGTTAAAATCGCCGGCCCCAAAGAAGTTCGTGTAGCTGAGATCGGTCGCCCAATCCTGATAGGTTGCTTTAAGACCAAAAGTGATCGCCTTGCGATTATCCATAAAGTTACCGCCTTGACCAGGTGAGTCGCCACAGACATCATGTTTCCAGGCAACCCGGGGCAGCAGGGCTATGCCGCCAATAGCATTCAGGTAGGTGAGTTGGGCCAGGGCCCGATAACCCCAGGAAAAATCATCGGCGTAGCGCTCATCGCCATTTGTTTTCTTGCCTGGAGTATCAAATTTCAGCTCATCTTCGTCCGGCATATCATGGACATAGGTCATCCCGACTTCACAGAGCACAACCCCTTGACTGGCCCCGAGAATCGGACCTGTAAGTTGGGTTGCCGTCATCTGGAATTGGCTGACATCAAGCTCCTCGTAGCCATCAATAAATTCTCCAGGAGCATAGGTTCCTTCAATTTGACTTGGGGCTCCGATCGCCTTTTTCAGGATTTCAGCATCATCGATCTGCAATGGCATATCGAGACGGTGAGAAAATTCACCCTGTATCGCGCAACCGGCGATTTCGGTCGAAAAACTGACCCCGATAAGTTGGATATCTTCAACGTACTCGGTAAAATAGCCGGCGAAAGCCGGGACGCCAGGAACTGTGGTTTTCACGCCACTGATGCTCGGAAGACGACTATGGTAGTTCAGGTAGAACAGGCCAAACTCTGTATTATTGAGTTGTTCAACAAAGAGACGAGCCGCGACTCCGAATTGACCTGATGAGGAAGCATCCTGGGTCTTTGTTCGGCTAATGGCATAAGGGAAAGTGCCTTCCGGAACCATACCATTACCAATGGTCAATGTGGTTCCGCTGGTCGGTGCATAATCATTGCTGGCAAAATAACTGCCCAGCGGATCAATGATAGTCTCTTCCCAGTCGTAAATGTAAACAGCTTCAATCGTAAGATTTTCGGTCAGTCCGGCCGAAACCCAGACCATCCCTTCCGGCATCAGGGCTTCCTTTAACTCAGCCCCGGGCAGACGGATAGCCGAGACATCAACCGGATTAATGGCGTTGATACTGTTTTGGATAAAAGTGCTCTCTCCCCAACTGACAACCTGATCACCGACCCGAACCTGAACCGGAACAGGGCCGATATCAAATGCGTACCAGGCGAAGTAGTCGAGCATTTTAATGTCGGAACCAACAAGTTCCTTGGCATCACTTGTGAGCTCGGTTCTTTCTCGATCTTCATGATCATTTTCATAGTCATAAAAAGCTGTACCACGCAGGAAGATACCATAATTTTCACGATAGAAATCCAATTCACTGGTTACTTTGAAAACGTTACTGAAAAGACCTCGATCATAGTTTAAGTTACCGTCATCGGTATTCACGGTTTGCGCATTACCGCCATTTCTGATACCAACCAGATCCGAATCGCGTTTTTCAACCCGAAAGGCGGCACCATAGGAAACCGTTGTATCAAAGGTTCCCTGGGCAACCCCTAAGTCAAACTGAAACGCATGAACTGGCGTAACCTGCGAAAACAACAACAGCAAACTGAAGAAACCAACACTTAGCATAGCCAACCATAGCCTATGCCTACAAATAGATCTTTGCTCAACCCCGTTAATTTTCATTCCTCACCCCTCACTCCTTGGTTAATTTAACAATCATAAAATAGAGACCCGGATGATCTCTACTAACCCTACCTATTTCACATCGCCGTCAGCGTTTAAACTACGCTGACTATCTCCCTGCCAAGAGTAACCATTCAACAGCTTGTCAAAAATCATACTATAATTATCAACTAATGTTATACAATTTGCAATATACCATTAATACAGTCTTATTTATCGTTAATTGGGTTACGGTAAACCTGTTAAAGAAACATTGCTTCCCTAACAGATAAAACAAGATTTCCATTTTGTCAAGCAAATAAACTAAACATATCACCCCCAGGACATTTAAAACCTTTGCAAAGATTATGGCGATTACTCTATAAGCTGAGATTCACGCAGCCAGGCTTCCACTTTGCGCATCCCCTCTTCAAGTTTAACCTGGGGAGCAAAACCCAACAAACGCTTGGCCTTATCATTTTTCAAACCGTGCTTTCGCGCCAGCATCATCATCGTGTTGCGGCCTAACTCCGAAGGTTTGCCCATAAGGCGAGTAAACCCTCCGACCAGATCAGCCAGAGGGTTAGCTATAGATGTAGGGATACACGCAACCTTCTCTGCACCCGCCCAGCCGGCGTGATAGGAAAAAAATTCTACGCAGGTAAGCATTTCGTCACTACAGAGATTAAAAATCTGCCCTTTGCCCTGCTCGTCACCTGCCGCGAGGATTATGCCGTCGACCAAGTCGTCTATGTAGAGAGGTAAAAAGATTCCGCGGCCGTTTTCAGGCAACAGAAATTTTCCCGCCTTCATCATCTCAAGTGGCAATACGACCCAGGGTTTTGAACCAGGGCCATAGATATCGGCGGGACGCACTATGGTACAATCAATTTCCCCGCGCAGATGGGTCGCCAAAACCAGATGCTCGGCCGCAATCTTGGTATCGACATAAGGGTGATTGATCGGGCGCAAGGGGGTCTCTTCATCTTGCTGGTCGACATATTCAAATCCGTAAACACCACCACTGGAGAGATGAACAAAACGCTTTACCCCGGCAATAAAGGCGGCATCAAGCACCAGTTTGGTTCCGAAAACATTAACCCGCCAGGCATCGTCCATAGATGCGGTATTTGAAACCAGCGCCGCGCAGTGGATAACCAGGTCAACCCCGACAAGGGTCTCCTGCCAACTCTCGGGATCAAGCAGGTCGCCGACGACAACCCCCCACTCGGAATCGGCAACAAAGTCGATTCCACACACATCCGCACCTAACTCCCGGTATTTTATTGCCAATGAGCGCGCGATAAAACCGTTGGCCCCAGTTATAAAAACTTTTTTTGGTGTCATTATCTCAGCCATTTCCCACTTTTATTTAGGATTTAAAACTCTTGATCCATCTCTTTTCTGAGCATTTTGTGCCGCAACCCCAAGGGTAGCAGGTTAAGCAAAGCGATCTGCAACCAGGACATAAATGGAAATTTTAAATAGGGAACCCGTTGCATAGTCCCATTGACAATCTTTTCTGCGGCATACTCGACAGTCATGTATGATTTAACGTCAAAGGCATTGTCAACGGCCATCGCTGTTTTTATGTAACCGGGCAGTACCGAAGTGAAAGTTATATTCCGGTCCACAAGTTCCGCCCGATAGCCATCGATGATCATCCGCAAAGCCGCCTTACTGCCATTGTAGGCGTGTTCATAAGGGCAGCCGAGCAACCCGCCCAGACTAATTAAAGTGGTAACGTGACCGCCACCCTGCTCGATAAATCGAGGGATAAAAACCGACAGAAATACATAGTTGGCCGTGGTGTTGATATCAAAATGAAGTTTACCCAGCCGCCAATCAAACTTCTCCGCCCGTTGGGGCTTATCGATCCCGGCGTTAAGCACCAGAAGATCGATATCCGGGTGTTTTGCGGCAACTTCTAGTAACGTCTTTTCCAACCCTTCATGATCCACCACATCTGCGACAAAGGTATCGACCGGATTCGAACCCAGTTTGCCAACCAGAACATCAAGCCCCGCCTGATTGATATCACAGACCACTAAAGAGATACCTTTAAGAGCTAACCGCACACAAATTTCACTACCAATTCCACCGGCCGCTCCGGTAACCAAAGCCTTTTTTATTCTAGCCATTATAAAATTCCCTTTATTTAAACGTGAATTGCCTTGTCAAAAGCTGCGAGCACCGATTCATGCATCATCTCAGACAGAGTCGGATGGGCAAAAATGTTGTGCATTAACTCTTCTTCGGTGGTCTCAAGGTTCATGGCAAT
>DAOVTG010000194.1 GCA_030633185.1 Deltaproteobacteria bacterium | reverse complement strand
CTGCGGTGATTAAGGGCTCGGGCAGCCGGTGAGCGGGAGATCATGATGCGGGCCAGAAAAGGGTTAAGAGGGGGGAGCATAATCGATTTTTCGGGTAGAATCTCGGCGGCCACTCCATCCAGGCCTAAATAAAGATAGGGGCCGAATTCGATGTCGATGGCGGCGCCAGCTTTAAGTGAGAGTCCTTTGTCGAGAGGCAGGATCTTATTAGTTCCGAGGTTCAGGCCATAGGCTTGTAAAAGTTGTAGAGAGGGTGCCTGCGGCAGTTTTCTTTTCTCATCTTTCAGGTATGGTCTGAGAAAATCCCGGGAGTTGAGGTGGGTGATACTGTACTCTTGCTGAAAGCGGGGGGTCAAGGCGGTCAGCTGGTTGAGCTTATGATAATAGCGGCGGCTGTAGAGATAGGCATTGAGCGCCGCCGGGACACTGAAGTAGACATAGATCCCCTGACGCGCCAGGGGGGCGGCGATTCTTCGGTCTTTCGGTTTGGCGTTGATCCAGGTGTAGGTTACAGCGCAGTAGTGGTGCTCAAGATGTTTTTGGACATGGTTGATTAATTGACGGGGATTAAGGTTCTGGTGAGCTGCCGCGAGAATGATTAGAGCATCAAATTCCTCGGCTTCGAGACAGGCGGCAATCGCTGCAGAAAAGGTTTCGGTATTGGTCGTGCCGCCGACATCTACGGGGTTTTGAATCAGTTTGTGAGGTATAATGCGGCGTAGTTTCTCGGTTAATTTTTTTGATAATGGTGTCGCTTCAATCTGGTTGAAAAGCAGGTTGTCGACCGTGAAAATGGCGAGGCCGCCGGAGTTGGTAATGATGCCGAGGCGGTCGCCGGTCGGGATATTACGCCGTGATAGAGAACGACCGGCCAAGAGCAGCTCTTTGAGATTATTGACCGAGATGATACCGGCCCGGCGGAAGGCGCTGTCGTAGACCGGCCCGGCTCCGATTTGGGCAAAGACCCGGCGCTGCATGACCTCGTGAATTTTCGGGTGGCGGCCGCTCTTGATGGCGATTATCGGTTTGATACGTGAAACCGAACGACAGGCGCTGATAAATTTTTTAACGTTACGGATATTCTCCAGATAGATTATGATCGCCTCAACTTCCGGGTCGTTACCGACAAAATCTATCAAGTCACCAAAATCGATATCGAGCAATGAGCCGATGCCGGCAATGTGGCTGAAACCGATATCAAGCTCCCGGGCGAGGTCGAGAATGGTGCCGAGAACGGCCCCGCTTTGCGAGAAAAAGGCAATTTTACCGGCTTCCGGCAACTGTGGGTAGCTTGAGAGGTTGAGCCGGATCGGCGGGCGCAGAATGCCGCTTGAGTTGACTCCAATTATGCGGGTATTATTTTTTTGGGCGGCGGCAAGAACCTGGATGAGGGTCTGACGATCCTGTTTTGAGGTGATGTTTTTGTTGATGGCTATGACGGCCGTTTTTTTAAGTATAGATGTCTTAAAATAGGCGGGCAGCTCATGCAGCGGAGGGTTCAAAAAGAGTAGATCAATATCTTCATGAATTGCTTCCAGAGAGTCTATATGTTTGAAACCGTTTTTGAGATCAATCTTCTTATCATCCACAATGTAGACGGTTCGCGGCAAGGCGGTTTGCGAAAGATTGGTCAATAATTCATTTAACTTCAGGTTATTGCCGTCACCGGCGCTTCCGGCGACGGCAATAACCTGGGGGTTAAAGAGTTTTTCCAGTTGATTGACACTCATTTTTTATTATTTCAACCCATATTTTTCAAGGCGATAGCGCAGGGAGCGAAAGCTCAGGCCGAGGAGCTCGGCGGCCCGGGTTTTATTGCCGTTGGATTGCTTAAGGGCCTGTTCAATAAAATCGGTTTCGAGCTTGGCGATAAAGGTTTCAAGGTTGAATCCCTCCCCGGGTAATTCTATTGTTGCCTGGTTGGTCTGAGATTTTTGTTGGACAATTGGGGGCAGGGTTGAGAGGTTTATAATTCCGGTTCCGGATTCGAGAACCACACAGCGCTCGATAATATTTTCAAGTTCGCGAATATTGCCGGGATAGTCGTAGTCGATGAGGGTCTGGGTCGCTTCCGGGCTGAAGCCGCTGATCTCGCGACTGTATTCATGACAGTATTGTTGGAGAAAGTGTTTAAGCAGGAGCGGGATATCTTCCCGGCGTTGGCGTAAAGGAGGCATGTCGATGCGGATAACGTTGAGCCGGTAGAATAGATCTTGGCGGAATTCGCCGCTGTTGACGGCTTCCTGAAGATCCCGGTTGGTGGCCGCAATAAATTGCAGATCGATAATGATCTCTTTGGGGTTGCCGACTTTTTGAAAGCGTTTTTCCTGGATGACCCGCAAAATTTTGACCTGCAGAGAGGGAGGTATCTCAGCAATCTCATCAAGAAAAAGGCTGCCGCCGTCAGCCGCTTTCAGGTATCCTTCGGTGCTGCTGGTAGCACCGGTAAAAGCCCCTTTGGTGTGACCGAAGAGCTCACTCTCAATCAGGTGCTCGGGGATAGCGGCGCAGTTGACGGCGATAAATGGTTTATCCTTATACGGCCCCGAGAAATGGATGGCGCGGGCCACCAACTCTTTGCCGGTTCCCGACTCTCCGCAGATCAGGACATTGGTTTTGGTCGGCGCGACCTGTTTGATGATTTCATAGATAGCCATCATGGGCGGGCTTTTGCCGATCAGGTTGTCGAAACCAAAACGTTTCTCAAGTTCCCGGCGTAATCTCAGGTTCTCACGTTGCAACTGTGAGTTTTTAAGGGCTTTTTTGATGGTTAAAAGGATCTCGTCAACCTTGAAGGGTTTGCTGATGTAGTCAAAGGCTCCATTTTTCATAGCCTCAATGACGCTTGTGGTCGAGGCAAAAGCCGTGATCATGATGATCTCGGTAGCCGGAGTTCTCTTCTTGACGGTCCGGAGTAGTTCAAGGCCGCTCATCGTCGGCATTTTGAGATCGCTGACAACAAGATCGTAACTTTCAGTTTCGAGGCTGGCTACGGCGGCAAAAGCATCGGTAAAACAGCTTACCCGGTAGCCGGCACGCAAGAGGATGATCTCAAGAAACTCGCACATGCTCTGTTCATCATCAACGACCATGATATGAAGATCTCGGTTATTGTCGGGCTGCTCTTTTTTCATATTCTCCGCCATTTTTTTATGTACCTAAACCGGCTTTGGGAAAACTGATCCGGGCACAAGTTCCCTGGGCTCCGTTCTCCCTTTTACCAAGTTGAATATTGCCATTGTTGATGCGGGTCAGTTGGAAGACGATATAGAGCCCCAGCCCGGTACCGGATGCCTTGGTGGTAAAGAAAGGCTCAAAGATCTCTCGGCTAATTTCATCTTTGATACCGGGGCCGTTGTCGCAGATCATGATTTCGGCCCAGGTTGGATCGCTATCGTCCGGATCCGGGTTTCCGAGTGGATCGTCATGAGGGGTCAGGTTGTTGCTCAGGACGCCGCTTTTTTGGATCCGGCTTGAGATGGTTATCTCTCCGTAGTTATCAATCGCTTCCAGGGCATTTTTAAAAAGGTTCCAGAATATCTGTTCAAGTTGTTCCGGGTTGGCCTTGATCGGAAAATTATCCGTATGGTAGTTTTCGTCAAAGCGGGTGTGAGGAAATTGGGAACGAAAGAGAAAAACCAAATCCTTGAGCAGGGTGATGAGGTTGGTCAGGGTCTGTTTTTTGCCTTTGAGATGGGAAAATCCGAGGAAGTCACTGATCAGGCGATCTAATCGGGTACTCTCTTTGAGGACGATTTGCAGGAGTCGCTGGTGGGTTTCATCTTCTTGAGGAAGGTCTTTGGCCAGGATCTCGATCGAGCCGCTGATGGCGGCCAGGGGATTTCTGATCTCATGGGCGATGCCGGCCGAAAGTCGGCCGATGGTCGCCATTTTGTCGGCGGCCTGGAGGCGTTCTTCAATCTCTTTTAATTCAGTCAGATCCTGGAAGATGAGGATCCAGCCTGACTTACGGTTGTGGCTTTTTATTAAAGGGGTGAATGAGAACCCGAGGACAAGTTGACGGTCTCGGGGTTGTTGGTAGATGATCTCGTGTCGTTGACGTTCCTGGTTTTCCGTGGCGGGGGGCAAGCCGGGAATGATTTCGTGAAGGTTGTGAGTGAGGATACTATTTTCCTTCAGTCCGAGTATGGTGCTGCCAGCCTGATTAATGGAGTTGATTGCCAGTTGTGGGTCGGTGGTTATCAGGCCGCTGTCGATGGAGGCGATAATATGTTCGTTTAAGTCCTTAAACTCCTTGAGATCACTGGTCGCTTTTTGCAAACGTTCCCTGGTGTCAAGACGCTCCTTGGCGATGAAACTTAAAATAAAGGCGGTCAGGTAGAAGGGGGCCAGGTTGAAGAAGAGTTGAGAGACGATTTTGTGATTGCTGCCGAGCAATGGCGGCAAGGGCAGAAAATTCTGAAAAGGGTTGTATATGTGGGCAAAGATGACCAGAAGATAGAGGGATGTGCAGTAGAAGAGGAGGGTGATCGTGTACTGGCGCTTCAGATAGAGAGTGCCGCCCAGGATGATAAAATAAAAAAGTGGAAAAAAGAGGCTGTAGAAGCCCCCGGTCAGATAGAGAAGCCCGGCGATCAGGGTTGCGTCAGTCAGCAGTTGCTGCTGGATGAATTGCTCCAGTTTGACGACTTTTGTCAGACGGAGGGCATAGAGTATAGTTAAAATATAAGTCAGAACAATAAAACTGTAGAGCGGGATCGGAACCGAGGCCGATTCATGAGGCCAGATAAATTCAAAGAGGATCAGGGCTCCCAGAAAGAGGGTGACCAGTAAAAGACGAAAGGCCAGAAGGTGTTTTATCGGATTTGTCGGAGCTCTGTTCATGAGTGTTTAATGGACCACATCTCCCAGCTTGAAAATCGGCAGGTACATGGCAACAATCATGGTGCCTAAGAGTCCTCCCAAAAAGACCATCAACAGGG
>DAOVTG010000268.1 GCA_030633185.1 Deltaproteobacteria bacterium | reverse complement strand
TGGTACAAGGTGCGCTAGCACCCCAGCTTTGACCCCGTTTATGAGAGCGAAGCAAAGTTCGCCGCTATTTATTGTAACTTTATGGTGGGCACCTGAATAGTTGATGGCGTCGTAAAAAGTCCGATCTACTGCGCTGTTGTGATTTTTCAGGCACTCGACATACTACATGTATGGTCTCGCGCCTGAAAAACCACAACATCTTGTATATCGAAATTTTTACTTAGCCATCCCGTGACTTTTTACGAGGGCATCAATAGTTACATATTGCCAATTTAACCTTCCAACTGAAAGTGACCACCCCAACGCTGATGTTTACAACTATTAAAAGTGCTTCTCTGGCTGGAATTAAAGCTTTGCCGGTCGAGGTTGAAGTCGATGTTTCGCGCGGCCTGCCCAATTTTGTCATTGTCGGTCTGGCCGACAACGCTATCAAAGAGAGCAAGGAGCGAATCCGCTCAGCCATTAAAAATTGCGGTTTCAAGTTTCCGGCCCGGCGGATCACCATCAACCTGGCTCCGGCTGATCTGCGCAAAGAGGGAACCGCACTCGATCTTCCGGCCGCCTTAGGCATTATCGCCGGTGATCACCGGGAACTGCAGAAAACCTCAATCTTTAATGAGTATCTTTTTTGTGGCGAACTCTCTTTAAACGGCCGGATAAAAGAGATTCGCGGCGCTTTACCGACCGCCCTGTCGGCCCGAGAGAGCGGTTGCAAGGGTATTTTCCTACCCCGCGCCAATGCCGCCGAAGCCGCAGCCATAACCGGAATCGAGATTATCGCCGTCGAAAACCTGCTTGAAACCATGGATATCATTCTTGAAAAATCTCCTCGTCCAAGTCCTCCGGAAACGGTTTCACAAATCGAAAAGCAAAAAGATGAAGAGCTCGATTTTGCCGATGTCCGCGGCCAAACCCAAGCCAAAAGAGCCCTGGAAATCGCTGCTGCTGGCAACCATAATCTCCTTTTTGTCGGGCCGCCCGGCAGCGGCAAAACCATGTTGGCCCGGCGCCTGCCCTCAATTTTGCCGACATTAACCTTCGAAGAAGCACTGGAAACAACCATCATTCACAGCGTCGGCGGCCTGATTGCCCCCGGCCGAGGCCTGATCAGGGAACGCCCCTTTCGCCAACCCCACCACACAATCTCCGATGTCGCCCTGATTGGCGGCGGCACCCAACCCCGCCCCGGCGAGGTCACCATGGCCCATAACGGCGTCCTCTTCCTCGATGAATTCCCCGAGTTTCGCCGCTCCGCTCTTGAAGTTTTACGCCAGCCCCTTGAAAGCCGCAATATCACGATCGCCAGAGCCCAAGCCCAAGCCGTTTTCCCGGCTGATTTCATTCTCATCACCGCCATGAACCCCTGCCCCTGCGGCCACTTCGGCGACCCTTTTCATGAATGTATCTGCAGTGCGACCCAGATTCAACGTTATCGCCACAAGATCTCAGGCCCCTTACTCGACCGCATCGACCTCCATATTGAGGTTCCGGCGGTACCGACCACGGAACTTATTAACCCGAGCAACGCCAAAGCCGGAGAGAGTTCTAAAAAGATCCGCGACCGGGTCATAACCGCGCAAAAAGTTCAACAACAACGCCTGAAAAACCGCGCGCGCCGCAACAACGCCGCCTTGAGCGATAAGGATCTCAAAAAATTCTGCCACCTTGACAGAGAGTGCCGAAATCTCTTACAGTCAGCCATGGATCGACTCGGTTTAAGCGCCAGGGCCTACAGCCGTATCTTAAAAGTCGCCCGCACCATTGCCGACCTTAAAGAACAACCCGAAATCGACAGCGCCGATATCGCCGAAGCAATTCAGTTCCGCTCACTCGACCGCCGCCTGACATTTTAACCACGAACTGACGGGATTGGGGTCATTGCTGGTATTAAGGTGCGGCAGCACCCCAGCTTTGACCCCGTTTATGAGGGCGAAGCAAAATCGACACTATTTGCAGTAGCTTTATGGTGGAAAGCTCAGAAGAAGTTACAAATCATCACTCATAGCATTCAGGAACTTAACCATGAACAATAACACTAACCCTTTCTCCCCTGTAGCCTTAGGCCGTCTCACCCTTAAAAACCGTTTCGTCCGTTCCGCCACCTGGGATGGCATGGGTTTCAGCGACGGCTCCTTCAGCCCGGCCCAGGTCGAACTTTACCATAAATTAAGTGCGGGAGGCTCCGGCCTTTTGACCACCGGCTTTATCGGCGTAAATCCTCAAGGCCGCCGCAATCTTGAACAAAACCTGATTTCCAACCAAAAACATCAACAATCACTCTCCAAAATTGCCAAAATTGCCCGAGACCATGACTCTTTTCTACTGGCCCAACTCGTCCATTGCGGTGGCCAAGCCAAATCCGAAGCCAGCCGGCAAGCCGTAGTCGCCCCAAGCGCGATTGAGCACCCTATTTTTGAGGAAGTCCCGCAAGAGTTGACTGAAAATGAGATTAAAGAGACCATCGCCAATTTTGGCGAAACTGCGGCCCGAGCCCGGGAAGCGGGCTGCGGTGGGATCCAGATTCATGCCGCCCACGGCTACCTGATTAGCCAGTTTCTTTCACCCTTTGCTAACCAAAGAACCGACGACTACGGCGGCAGCCCCGAAAACCGGGCTCGTTTTTTGATCGAATGCTATAGTAAAATCAGGGAGTATGTCGGCCATGATTTTACTATCACCATCAAAATCAACGGTTCCGACTATTTTGAAAACGGCCTTGAGTGCAGCGACAGCCTGGCCGCCACCCAAGAGCTGGCTAAACTCGGACTCGACGGCGTTGAGGTAAGCGGCGGCAGCCAGATCTCCATCCCCCTGACCCCGATCCCCAGCGCTATCAAAGCCGGAGAAAATGAAGTTCCCTTTGCCACCGAAATCAGCGCTTTTGCCGAAACTTTGCCGATCCCGATAATCGCCGTCGGCGGCATCCGCTCACTGGAAACAGCGGAAAGATTACTCAGCGAAGGGGTCTCTCTAATCTCCCTCTGCCGCCCCCTGATCCACGAACCCGACCTCGTCAACCAGTGGCAGAACGGCCGCCGGGAGCCATCCACCTGCAACTCCTGCAACCGCTGCTTCATCCCGGCCTTCAAAGGCAAAGGCATCAAATGCCT
>DAOVTG010000094.1 GCA_030633185.1 Deltaproteobacteria bacterium | reverse complement strand
CAACCCTAACGAAGTCGGGCAATCGATGATGACCTCTTTGTCGACAATTGGGTCGTAGAGGCGAAAATATTCCTCACACCAGAAGCCGGTTTTGGCTGTCATTTCAAGCTCGATTTCAATCTCGCAGCCCGGTTCTACCGCTGGCAGGCTGACGACCATCTGACGGCTTTTTGAATAAAGTGAGACCTCACTGTTCCAGGGGGCCGGGATATCGTGGATCTCCTCAGGCTTAACTTGGACGATTTCTTTTTCTGTGGTTATAGTTTGAGCCTTGAGTAACTTGACACTTTGTCGGGCCTGGTTATAAGTGAATTTGAAATCGGCGTGCTCTTTTTTGCCTTTATAGGTCAGAATGCGGCGTTTGACATAGAGATGTAATTTGTAGGAACCGTCAGCCGCAACTGTGTAGTGTTTCCGGATTTTCAGATTGACGGCATCGGCCCCGACCGAGATTGATGTTGCCGTTGCCGGATCATTAGTTGCGTTGGCCGGTCGGCCAACAAAGAGCAGGGTAGAGACAATAACCAGAGCCCATACCAAAACCGGTAAAATAGTGATTTTCCTTGAATCTTGTTTGATTTCAACCATCTTTTCTTTATCCTTTGTTATTTGGAAGTTACTATCCTTTTTACTTCTGTTACCACTCAATCTCTATTGGGGTGAGTGATCTTTTTTGATTACGATTTTGGAGGTTGGTTAATAATTGGTAATATTGGGGCTCAACTTCGGTTTTTTTCAGGGTGAAGCGGCGTTCGATGAGAAGTTTGCCAGGTTTTACTTTGGTAAATTTTATGTTCTGGGAGAAAATTTCATTGTTGATTTCAGTCTTGTCCGGCAGCCGGAGCCCTTTTGGTGGTACATTGAAACTTAAATGCTCATTTAAGATGGTGGTATAGGTGTAGCCGAGTTTGAGCGGATAGCGGCGCTTGGTCATATCGGCCCGTTTCAGAATCCAACGATCGAGTAGGCCCGGGTTTTCCATGAAAGCTAAGGGTTGTAAGAGTCTGGTCTTCGGAGTTTTCTCTGATGAGTGTAAGTTCAAAGGGGCCAGGGCCATAACTGAAAATTTCCCCGAAAAGGTGAAGCTTATGCTGCGCTCGGCCGGATCGGACCAGTCCAGAGCGTAGAGTTCAAGGCCGCTGTATTGGCTTAAAAAAAGTCGTTTAAGGAAGTTTTCCTGCTCCTTGCGGCTCTGATTCATCATGATCGAGCGCATCATGGTATCGTTAAACCCTGTACAGCTTATGGTTATGGTCCCACCAAGTTCTCCAGCAGGGGAGAGTTCATCAATAATTTCCAAAATAAAGCTATTTTTTTCCGGGGGCACTGGTGGAGTTAGAGCAAGATTGCCATTTTGAGAATCGGCAATCAGATAGGAACACTCTCTCTCATAGTCGGGCAGAAACTGACGGCTGGTTTCCGAGGTCGGATCAAGAAAATGAAGGGCCTTACCATTATCATCAAGAACTGCGACAATTGCATGGTTGAAGTAGGGTAGAGGGATTTCTCGATCCAGTTTATCGCCGACGCGAATCAGCACGGCGGCCGCTTTAAACCCGGCCAGGCGCAGCATGCTCACTAAAAGAGCGGCTTTATCACGGCAGACCCCGTGTCGGCGTTCAAAAGTGAGGTTGACATCGTGGGGTTCAAAACCAGGACGCTCACTCTCGCCGCTGACCCCAAGATAGCGGATCTTTCGTGCAGTATAGTAGAAAAGGGCGGCCATTTTCTCCTCATCGCCGGTTTTTCCGGCAATCAGTTGGTCAACCTTTTTTTTGAGCTCTGGCCCCGGAACCATTTTTTTGGCAACCAGGTTGTCATACCAAGTGGCAATCGCCGGCCAGTCAGGCAGGGTCGAATAGAGGAGACGCATCGCCACCCGGCGAAACGAAGGCATTTGCGGTTCGGGAACGATCTGCGGCACCTGGCTGAAGGTCCACGACCGGATAGTTTTCGGCTCTTTTGCCGGCAGATGGCTTTCGCGAAAAACAACGCAGCCCTCAACTTCAGCCTTAATCAGCCATTTGAGCCGGGTTTTGGCCGGAGTCGTCACCGTAAAAACATAAGAATGAATGGGGATATCGTACTGACCGAGAACCGAACCGTAGATTTGGTCGGCAATAATCGGTTTGAATTGCCGTCGATTGAGGCGGTAGTGAATAGTGTCGCCCACCTCAAGCCCCGGTAAAAAGACCTTTACGACTTTTTGCAGAGGATTATAGATATTGTTCCGGCTGTTACCGGCGGCCGCCTCTTCGTGACTATGGGCGGCGATATCAACGCGGTAGCGTTTCCCGGCCCTGATAATTTCACAAAGTTCAATCTCCAGTCTGCCGTAGGCTTTGTTGACGTGAAAACTTAAAACCTTATGATTGCGTTTGCCCTCTTCATCAAGTATCGTAATGTAGACATCATCCTGACTCATTTTGGAGCCGTCGGCACGGTATTCAAGATGTTCGATCTCCTGGGCCAGAACCGCATGGGCATAAGGGTAGGTTGCGCGATTGATCTGCTCTAAAAAATGCGGAACTTGAGTTTCGTAAAAGTCTCTTTGCTGGCTTTTCGATTCGGAGCCAAGCGCATTTCCGGCCCAACCTCCGGCCGGGGAGAAGAGAACGAAGATGGTGAGTAGTAATAGAACAAATCGTCTAGTGAGGAGCTGATTTTTTTTTGACATGATTCTCTTATTTCCTTAAAGTATTAATCCTTGCGAGCAGCGGAGGGTGGCTGTAGTGAAGGAAGACATATAGAGGGTGTGGGGTCAGGTTGGCCAGGTTGTCATGGCCTAATTTTTTTAAGGCCCGGATCATGGTCTCCGGTTTCCCAGTCGTCCGGGCGGCGAAGGCGTCGGCTTGAAATTCATGATGTCGGGAGAGAGCTTGAAACAGAGGGTTTAAGATCATCTCTACCGGGGTAAAAAGAAGGCTCGCAAAAATGAGGCCTGCGGCAATTGAAGTGTGCTCCATGAAAAAGGCTTGGTAGAGTGCGGGCTGTTTGATAAACCAGCCCAGCAGAAAAAAGATAATACCCTGATGAATTATGGCAATCGTGGTCATGGTCAAGATGTGTCTCATTTTGTAATGACCGATTTCATGAGCTAGGACGGCCAGCAGTTCAGTGACTGAATGTTGTTTGATCAAAGTGTCGTAGAGGGCCACCCTGCGGCGTTTGCCAAAACCGGTAAAGAAAGCATTGCCTTTGCCGGAGCGCTTGGAACCATCAACAACATAGACTTTATCCAGTGGAAAATCGACCTGGCGGCCATAGCTGAGCAGGGCCTCCTTCAGCTCTCCCTCCGGTAGAGGCGTAAATTTGTTGAAGAGCGGCATAATCCAGGTCGGGGCAATAAGCTGGATGCTTAAAGTAAAGATGGCCGTCACCAGCCAGGCATAGAACCAGGCCAGCTCACCGGTACTCTGAAAGAACCAGATAATGCCGGCCAGTAGCGGGGTGCCGAGGATCAGGGCCAGAAAGATCACTTTGATGCGATCCATGACAAAAGTTTTCCAATCGGTCCGATTAAAGCCGAAACGCTCCTCAATAACAAAAGTGCTGTAGAGTGAAAAAGGCAGGGCTAAAAGCGTGCTGCCCAGCAAGAGCAGGGCGATAAAAAGAAGTCCGGAGAGCAAGAGGTTGTCGGAGAGGGAACGACACCATTGATCAACCAGGTTAAAGCCGCCGGCAAACCAGAAGCTCAAGGTTACCAACAGAGAAACAGCGCTGCTGGATTGCCCCAAAATGGTATTGGCGCGAAGGTAGTCCCGATTTTTACGATAGCTTTTTTCATCGACAAGATCTGAAAATTCAACCGGGGGGATTGCAGTTTGGTTTTTCAGGTTTAGCCGGTCGGCAAGTAGCCCTAAAAGATAATCGCCGATCAAGGCAATCAGGATGATTATAGCGTATTTATTCATTATTATTATCTTTTGTCCTGTTTAAGAGATATACTGGTAATGTGACCAGTAATAAGAAGGCCCACTGCCACACAGATGCAACCATAAAGATTGTTTCTCCATAAGCATCAGGATGAATAAAAAGGGCTTCAACGAAAAGCATCAGGCCAAATCCACCAACTAAAAAGGCTGAAACGGCTACAACGATTGATGATGCACTTTGCGAAACTAATGTTAATATCATCGCCAGATAAATGTATGGAGTGCCTGCCAGGCCAATAAGGCCCAATCCAACTATAGATACAGGATTTTTGATAGTCTTTAAACCAATGACTATTGTTGCAACCAAGGCGATTGCTATTGTCGAAAATGCAATCTGTTTTATTCTTTTATCGGTACAAAATTTTTTCATATTAAGAATGGTTCGTCGTGTGGGAATGAACCGCATAATTTTCACCTTGGAGAGAAAAGTTCCGTCAGACTATAAAACCTGTCAGTCATAGCATCTTATCTATAAGCGTGTCAAAATTTTGCTGTGGAGATGATGTTGTTGGCTACATGTGACCGGCTGGAAAGTGGTTGTCCGGCGGTTGATTTCATGATAGGTGTTACACGTTCTCTGACAACCTCCTGGTAAGTGGCTTAGATTTAAAGAGAGATCTAAATAATGACTGAAGCGGCCAAAGAAGTTTTTGCGGTTACGGGCCTAAGTAAGGTCTACGATATGGGGGAGGTTCAGGTTACTGCTCTTTCCGGTGTCGATCTGACGTTGCGAGCCGGTGAGCTGGTTGTCCTGTTGGGGCCTTCCGGTAGCGGCAAATCGACTTTGCTCAATATTCTCGGTGGTCTCGATCATCCCAGCGCCGGTCGTTTCTTCTATCAGGGGCGTGATCTTACCTCGGCCACGGATCGGGAGCTGACCGATTTTCGTCGCTACCATGTCGGTTTTGTTTTCCAGTTTTATAATCTGATTCCGAGTTTGACGGCTCGAGAGAATGTGGCCGCGGTTACCGAAATCGCCAAGCAGCCGATGACACCGGAAGCGGCTCTGGCTCTGGTTGGTCTTGAAGAACGACTCGACCACTTTCCCGCGCAGCTATCCGGCGGCGAACAACAGCGGGTGGCGATTGCCCGGGCGATTGCCAAGAACCCCGCCGTTTTGCTCTGCGATGAGCCCACCGGATCTCTTGATTCTAAAACCGGCATTGTTGTTCTTGAGGTTTTGGAACGAATCAATCAGGAACTTGGCACAACCACGATCTTAATTACCCATAATATTGTGATTGCTGCAATGGCCGATCGGGTTATCAAACTGGCCGACGGTCGCATTGCCGGGATTGAAAGTCCAACCGAGCGTCTTGCGGCCCGCGATCTGATTTGGTGATATGAGAGCTCTTGACTATAAACGTTGGCGTGATTTCTGGAAGATGCGGGGCCAGGTTCTGGCTATTGGCCTGGTTATCGCTTCGGGGGTCGCGATTTATGTGATGTCTCTTTCAACCCTTGATTCTTTAACCCTTACCCGCCAAACTTACTATCGGAACTACCGTTTTGCCGATATTTTTATTAGCTTGAAACGAGCTCCGGCGTCTTTTAAAGTGCGCCTGCTGGCAATTGACGGGGTTGAGCGACTGCGCACCCGGGTGGTGGCTGTCGCCAATTTGACGGTAGCCAATTTTAATGAACCGATAAGCGGTCATCTCATCTCCTGCCCGATGCCGGGTGAGTTCTCTCTCAATAGTCTCTACCTGCGTCAAGGGCGACTGGTCGATCCCGGTTGTAATGACGAGGTTGTAGTTTGCGAAACCTTCGCCAAAGCTCATAGCTTTAATCTTGGTGATAGCCTCGCTGCGACTATCAATGGCCGTCGCAAAACCTTGCGGATTGTTGGTGTCGCACTATCGCCGGAGTTTGTTTATCAACTTCAGCCCGGCTCCCTTTTCCCTGATTTCAAGCGTTACGGGATCTTGTGGATGGGACGCAAGGCTCTGGCTAACGCCTACGATATGGATGGAGCCTTTAATGATCTTCTTATAAAATTGGCCAAAGGAACGCGTCCGGAAGCTGTCATCGAACGTCTTGACCGCCTGCTTGAGCCCTATGGCGGACTCGGGGCCTATGCTCGCACAGAGCAGATTTCACACCGCTTCCTCTCCGAAGAGTTTCGTCAGCTTGAACAGATGGCGACTATTTATCCGACAATTTTTCTGGCGGTGGCCGCCTTTCTCTTGCAAGTCGTGATCTCGCGCCTGATTACTACCGAAAGAGAGCAGATCGCCATCTTGAAGGCCTTTGGCTATTATGATCGGGCTATCGCTCTTCACTATTTCAAACTGGTGCTGATGATTGTTAGCGTGGGGGTCGGAATCGGGTTGATTGCGGGTTTATGGCTGGGGCGAAATTTGAGCGAGATCTATATGGATTACTACCGTTTTCCCTTTCTCCTCTATACCCTGCATCCTCGTATTGTACTGTTTGCCGTCGGCGTCAGTCTGGCGGCGGCCGGTCTCGGTACCAGCGGGGCCTTGCGGCGGGTGGTAAAGCTGGCTCCGGCGGTGGCTATGCGGCCCGAACCTCCGGCAACCTATCGTCCGAGCTGGCCTGAACGTTTAGGTCTTAAGGCTTTTTTTTCACAACCTACCCGAATGATTATCCGCCATCTTGGTCGTCGCCCCTTTAAAGCTCTGCTTTCGGTTACCGGTATCGCTTTAGCCTGCGCTATACTGATGGTCGGCAGTATCTTTCAGGATGCAATCGACTATATCGTCGAGGTTCAATTCGGTTTGGCTCAACGTGAAGATCTTACCGTAACCCTGGTTGAGCCCAGTGCCTATCGCGCCCTGTTGTCCCTGCAGCGCCTGCCCGGTGTCGATTACGGTGAACCTTTTCGTTCAGTACCGGTTCGGCTTCGTTTTCGGCACCGTCACTACCGGACGGCGGTTGTCGGGATGCCGAAAGATAACGTTCTGCACCGTTTGCTGGATGAGAATCTAAAACCTCTAAAGCCGCCGGAAGCCGGGATTGTGCTGACCGATCAACTCGGCAGCATCCTCAAGGTTAAACCCGGTGATCGTTTGATGCTCGAGGTTTTAGAGGGGAAAAGGCCGCAGCTTGAGGTTACGGTTGCGGCCCTGAGCAAAGAATTTATCGGGGTTTCGGCCTATATGGAGCTGGCCTCACTAAATCGTCTTATGGGTGAGGATAATTTGATCTCCGGAGCCTATCTCGCGTTAGATGAGTCTCACTTGGCCGGTATCTACTTAAGCTTGAACGAAATGCCCCGGGTTGCCGGAACCGTGGCCCGCCGCCATGCCGTGACCAGTTTTTATGAGACGATGGCCGACCAGATGCTGGTTTTTACCTTTTTCATCATCTTTTTTGCCGGTATCATAGCCTTTGGTGTGGTTTATAACAGTGCTCGTATTACTTTGTCGGAGAGAGCCCGGGAGTTGGCCAGCCTGCGAATTCTCGGATTTAGACGTTTAGAGATTGCCTATATTCTGTTGGGTGAGCTTGCAATCCTTACACTCGTTGCCATTCCCTTAGGTTTTCTGCTAGGGTATGGTTTGTGCGCTTATATTATCTATTATCTGCAAACCGATCTTTATCGTATTCCCCTGCTGGTTGAGCCCGGTACCTATGCTTTTGCCGCGACCGTGATCATAACAGCCGCGGTGCTATCGGCGGGCTTGGTGGGCTGGCGGATTCACCGTTTGGATTTGATCGCAGTTTTGAAAACAAGGGAGTGATGGCTAAGTAAAAAGTTCCGATCTCCTGCGTCGTAGTGGTTTTTCAGACACTCGACATATTATATGTATGGTGTCGCACCTGAAAAACCACTACTTCTTGTATATCGAAATTTTTACTTAGGAACTGGAAATTAATAAGTTGTTGAGTTTTACGCCCTGATTTAGGTTAGATTTAGTCGATCCGATTGAATAAAACCGCAGAACTAGCAGGGCTAATTTGAGGATTTTGTGATTGAGGATCTGCTAAAGATGACCTGAAGCAGGGATGTAAAACCGATGATTTATTTATTTCCAGCTCCTTAGCCATCTCAGGCTTTTACGAGTGCATCAAGGGGGAGTAACCTTTGCGTTTACGAAATATTTTGCTGAGTTTGTTGGTTGGCGGGGCTTTGTTCCTGGCTCTGGTCTACGGGTTTCGGCCGCAACCGGTAAGGGTTGATATGGTTGTCGTAAAAAGCGGGCCTTTAACCGTAAGCATCGCCGAAGAGGGGCGCACCCGGGTGATCGACCGCTATATTATCTCGGCCCCGATTACCGCAATGATGGCACGTATAGATTTTGATGTCGGCGATGCTATAATCGCCGGTGATCCATTAGTCACCCTTCATCCCTTGGTTTCGGCAGCCCTCGATCCGCGCAGTCGGGCTCAAGCTCAAGCTCGTTTGGCGGCCGCTAAGGCCACCTTGAAAGCGGCCCGGGAGAAGGTTGAAGAATCGCGGGCCCAACTTACTTTGGTGCAAACCAGACAAAAGCGTATCAGTAATATCGTAGCCTTGCAAGGACTTGCTCAAGATCATTTGGATGAAATGGAAAGTTTGGTTAAGCAGAGTCGGGCGGGGTTCAAATCAGCCGAGTTTATGGTTGAAGTGGCTCGTTATGAGCGCCAGGCAGCGTTGGCGGTACTTGAGTTTGCCAAAATGGCAGCTGCTCCGGGCGAGGCTGAAAAAATTGTTTTGAAGGCTCCGGTTAGCGGCCGGGTGCTTAAACTATTTCAAGAGAGCGCCGGAGTTGTTAATGCCGGTCAATCTCTGTTGGAGATCGGTGATCCGCAAACCCTGGAGGTCGAAGTTGACCTGCTTTCAGCCGATGCGGTGCGGGTATTACCCGGTATGCGGGTGCTTTTTTCCCGTTGGGGAGGCGAAAAAGAGCTTTCCGGCATCGTCAAGCGGGTCGAGCCCCGCGGGTTTACCAAAATTTCAGCCTTAGGGGTTGAAGAACAGCGGGTCTGGGTGATTGTCGACTTTAGTGAACCT
>DAOVTG010000063.1 GCA_030633185.1 Deltaproteobacteria bacterium | reverse complement strand
CCTGGAGGTTTGACTGGTGAGTGACGATAAAAAGAAGCGGGATGAGGATATCCCCTTGTCTGAAGATGGAACCGAGCCTGAAGATGAAGCCGGAGAACTCTCTTCAGATGATGAGAGCAAAGCTCAAGAGCCGGAGCTTGAGGATTTAAACGAAGAGAGCGAAGAGCTTGAGCTCGAGGAGGCCCTGGCTGTAATCGAAGAAGGCTCCGATGAAGATCGGGATAAGGATAGTGATGAGGGCGAAGAACTTATTCTGCCGGATGAACTGCCTTTGTTGCCGGTTCGTGACGTGGTTGTTTTTCCCTTTATGATTATGCCACTTTTTGTTGGCCGGGAGGCTTCCATCAAAGCGGTTGACGAAGCTCTGGCCGGGGACCGGCTTATCTTTCTGGTCACACAAAAAGATCTCCGGGAAGAAAATCCGGGCCGTAGCGGGGTCTATCGGGTCGGCACAATTTCAATGATCATGCGGATGTTAAAGCTGCCCGATGGCCGGGTAAAGATCCTGGTTCAGGGGCTGGCCAAGGCGGCGATTACCGAAGTCGTGCAGCGGGAGCCTCTCTTCAAAGTTCGGATTGAAAAGCTCGTAGATGTCGAAAATGACAACATTGATCTTAAAACTGAAGCCATGATTCGGAGTGTCAAGGATCGCCTGGAAAAGGCGATCTCACTGGGGAAACCGATTGCTCCCGAAGTTGCGATGATTCTCGACAACGTTAACCTTCCAGGACGTCTGGCCGACCTGATTGTCTCTAACCTCGGGGTTAAACTCAAAGTTGCTCAGTCTTTTATGGAGGAGCGGAATGGTCTCAAGCGTTTAAGTCAGGTTAACAAAATTCTGGCTAAAGAGATTCAGGTTCTGGGTATGCAGGCCAAGATCCAGAATTCAGCCAAGGAGGAGATGACCAAGACCCAGCGGGAGTATTTCTTAAAAGAGCAGTTGAAAGCGATCCGTAATGAGCTCGGCGACAGCGATGACCGTTCGGCCGAGATGGCGGAGCTTCGAGATAAAATCAAAAAATGCAAGATGCCGAAACTGGCGCTTGAGGAGTCGACCAAGCAGCTTGAACGTCTTGAAAGAATGCATCCTGACGCCGCCGAAGCCAATATCATCCGCACCTATATTGACTGGATGATAGAGGTTCCCTGGCATAAGAGAACCCGGGATAATCTCAATTTAACTAAAGCCCGCAAGATTCTGGAAGAGGATCATTATGGACTGGGTAAGATCAAAGAGCGGATTATCGAGTATCTCGCGGTCTGTAAACTCAAAAGCAAGATGAAAGGGCCGATTTTGTGTTTTGTCGGGCCTCCCGGGGTTGGAAAAACCTCTCTCGGGAAATCGGTGGCCCGGGCTTTGGGACGCAAGTTCTATCGTCTTTCACTTGGTGGTATGCGGGATGAGGCTGAGATTCGGGGCCATCGGCGAACCTATATCGGGGCTTTGCCGGGTCGGATTATCCAGGGTCTCAAGCAGGCGGGAACCAAGAATCCGGTTTTTATGATGGATGAAATCGACAAGCTCGGTAATGATTTTCGTGGAGATCCGGCCTCGGCCCTGCTTGAGGTACTCGATCCTGAACAGAACTCCGAGTTCAGCGACCACTACCTCAATGTTGCCTACGATCTTTCGCATGTAATGTTTATTACCACGGCTAACTCTTTAGAACCGATTCCGGCGGCTTTGCGTGATCGCATGGAGATTATTGAACTCTCCGGTTATACCGATGAAGAGAAGCTGAATATCGCCAAACGTTACCTGATTCCCCGGCAGATGGAGGAGAATGGTATCAGTACCAAATATATCAGTTTCTCTCGTATGGCTTTGCTCGCCCTGATTAACAGTTACACCAGGGAGTCCGGGGTGCGGAATCTGGAGCGTGAAATTGGTTCTCTGTGTCGCAAGGTGGCAACCAGGGTCGCCGAGAAAGAAAAAGTCGGGAAAACCATGGTGACTCCGGCTTCCCTGCACCGTTTTTTAGGGCCGGTTAAATTTCTGCCCGAGGGCGGACAGGGCGAGGATCAGGTTGGAGTTGCCACCGGTCTGGCCTGGACGCCTTATGGCGGGGTCGTGCTTTTGGTCGAGACCCTGTTGATGCCGGGCAAGGGTGCTCTCTTGCTGACCGGACACTTAGGCGATGTGATGAAAGAGTCGGCCCAGGCGGCCATGAGCTTTATCCGCTCACGTTCCCGTGAGTTTGGCTTGTCAGCCGATATTTTCAAGGATAATGATATCCATATCCATGTTCCGGCCGGGGCTACGCCGAAAGATGGGCCCTCAGCCGGGGTGACGATGCTGACCTCTATTCTTTCGGCTCTGACCGGAATTCCCGCTTATCGCAATGTGGCGATGACCGGAGAGCTGACCCTGGCTGGCCGAGTGATGCCGATTGGTGGTTTGAAAGAGAAGGTTTTGGCGGCGTTGCGTTTTGGTGCAACCACCATTTTAATTCCCGACGATAATCGTAAGGATTTAGAAGAGATCCCGGCCAATATTCGCAGACAGTTGACGATTATCCCGATTAAAATGGCCGATGAAATCGTGACTCACGCTTTGACCAGAGCTCCGGAGGCGTTGCCGAAGGAGGTCAAAAAACCGGTGAAAAAAGCCGTGCGTAAGAAAAAAACGACAACTGTTAATTAAAATGAAAAACCCTTTAACCATCGCCGATTGGGGTGAATTTGGCTTTATCGAGGCTTTGCGGAGGCGTTTGCCGAAAGCCTCAGGCGACTTAAAACTCGGTATCGGCGATGACGCATCCTGGTGGTCGCCGGTGGTTGGCAACGGAATTCTGACGACTACGGATATGCTGGTTGAAGGGGTTCATTTTGATCTCTCCTATACTTCGGCTGCCGATCTTGGTTATAAGTCTCTGGCGGTAAATTTAAGCGATCTGGCCGCGATGGGAGCTCAGCCCTCTACGGTTTATCTCTCGCTGGCGCTGCCTCCCGGGATCAAAAAAGCGTGGCTTGAAAACTATGTTGAGGCGTTTCTTGAATTGGCGCAAGAGTACGGTGTGCAACTGGCCGGTGGTGATACCGTGCGATCCGACCAGTTGGTAATCTCGGTTACCCTTTGCGGCTTGGCTCGGGCGGGAAAACCGGTTCTCCGCTGCGGGGCTGCGGTTGGCGATGATCTTTACTTTTCCGGCACTTTGGGTGACAGTTTTTTGGGACTCAAGCTTCTGCGAGGATGTTTGAGAGTTCCGGCAGCCTTTAGAGAGAGTGCGGATTTTCTAAAGGCTCGGCATCTGCGGCCCACTCCTCGGGTCGTTCCGGGTGAAATGCTGGCCGCTTCCGGAGCTGTCACCGCCATGCTTGATGTCAGTGATGGTGTGATCGCCGATCTTGGTCATTTGCTGGCCGCCTCCGGCGGTCTCGGGGCCGAAATCGAAGCTTGCCGATTGCCGTTCTCGGTAGCCGGGCGGCATTTTATTGATGCCGATCTGGTTGATTATACAACTCTGCTGGCCGGTGGTGAAGATTACGAACTGCTTTTTGCAGTACCCCAGGATCAGCGTTTAACGATTGAAACGATAGCCGTCCAAGCGGCGGTTAATCTGACTAGAATCGGCCGAATTACGGCGCAAACAGGGATTTTCATGCTTGTTGACGGGTCTCGTAAAGTACTTGGCGAAAGGGGAGGTTATGACCATTTCCAAAATCCGGGTTGCTGATATACAGGAAAACCAGACGGTTGAGCTCCTGCTTTTAGTCCGGCGTAAAAATTTGGCCCGTAGTCGCAATGGTAAAGATTACCTCAATCTCAAACTCGGTGATCGTAGTGGAGAGCTTGCCGCTTTTCTCTGGGAGGATGCCGAACGTGCCGGGGCTGCCCTGCAAGAGGGCGACTGTGTTCATATCAAGGCGCGAAGCCAGCTTTTTAACGGCAACCTGCAGTTGACCCTGAACTTTATTGAAGTTTGGCAGGGCCAGATAGATCCGCGAAATTTTTTGCCGCACACCGATAAACATATCCCGACTATGGAGCGTGATTTACGGCAGATTATTGTCGATATCCGGGATTCCTGGCTGCGGCGACTGGCGGAAGCCTTTTTTATCAAGGATCAGGAATTTGCCCAAGCTTTCGCTTTGGCCCCGGCTGCCAAAGCGATGCACCATGCCTGGCTTGGCGGCCTGCTTGAACATACCCTTAGCGTCGCCCGTATAGCTTTAAAGGTAGCCCCTCTCTATCCCCAGATAAACCTTGATCTGGTTTTAACCGGGGCCTTGTTGCACGATATCGGCAAGATCCACGAACTGACCTATGAACGAAACCTCGACTACTCGACTCCCGGACGGCTCTTAGGCCATGTCATGATCGGGGTTCGCATGATTCAGGAGAAATCCGCAACCTTAAAGGGTTTTCCGGCCGAAACCCTGATGCTGCTTGAACATCTTATCTTAAGTCATCATGGCGAATATGAATACGGCTCCCCCAAAAGGCCCAAAACCCAGGAAGCTATTTTTCTCAATTTTATAGATGATTTTGATGCCAAACTGACCGCCGTCAATACTTTCATGAACACCCCTAAAAACTCCGACCTTGAATGGAGTGACTACCACAGGCTCTTCGAAAGAGCCTTCTACCTAGGCCCCCAAGCCCCGCTGGTGGAACCGGCTTCGGATTCCTCGCCCTCAACTTCCCCCTCTTCGGAACCTCCCATGCTTTTTTAGCTTGATTGCAACTTCCGGGTACCGTTCTCGAATTGTCCCCGGAATAATCAGGAATAATCCATATCGGCCTAATTCAGAGGTGGATTATAGTGCAATGACAGCTTTGACTGTTGCCCTGTAGATGTGCCAATGAGGGATTTATAACATGGTAAATTTTTTGTAACTGGAGCTGACAAACTCCTGGAACTCGCGGCGAAAAATCGCGGTGCTGAAACGCAGGGCATTGTCGCGGCAAGCGTTAGCGGTAAAGTATCTTTCTTGTTCCTCAAAGAGGTTGATTGCCGTGACCACACTTTCAGGCTGCTGGGTTGGAAAAAAAAGTCCGGTAGCCGGTTTTTTGGATTCGTTGTCGAGGGTTACGATAGTCTCCCTGGCGCCGCCGCGGCCATAGGCAATTACCGGGGTGCCGCAGGCTTGGGCTTCCAATGGGGCGATGCCGAAATCCTCTTCTGCCGCAAAAAGGAAGGCGCGGGCTCGTCGTAGATATTCACGCACGGTTGCCGTCTCCTGAAAACCAAGTATTGTCACATTGTCGCCGGCCATGGCTTGCAGTTTTTTTTCTTCAGGACCACTACCGATGACTATCAGTCTACGTTCCGGCATCATGGCAAAAGCTTTGATCAGGATATCGATATGCTTGTATGAGACCAGTCGGGAGACTGTGAGATAGAAATCCTCTTTTGTTACTTTGACCGGAGTGAAATAATCAGTTGCTACCGGAGGATGGATGACCGTCGCCCGGCGTCCATAGACCTTCCGGATACGGCGGGCAATAAATCTGGAAATGGCAATATAATGGTCGACACCAGCCGCCGTTCTGGTATCCCAAAGTCGCATCTTGTGGAGTAGATAGCGGGTCATCCAGCTCTTGACACCCCTCTCCAGATTGGCCTGGCGGAGATATTGGAACTGCAGATCCCAGGCATAACGCATAGGGCTGTAAACGTATGAGATATGGAGCTGGTCGGGGCCGGTTATGATCCCTTTAGCCACCGCATAGTTACAGGAAATGACCAGATCGTAAGCGCTTAAGTCAAATTGTTCGATCGCCAGCGGCATCAGCGGCAGATAGAGGCGATATTTATTTTTGGCAAATGGTAAATGTTGAATGAAGCTGGTTCTGGTTGTCCGTTGGCCGATAAAGCCGCGTTCCCCGGCGGGCAGGAAGTCGATTAGGCAGAAGAGATCGGCTCCGGGATAAAGTTGGAGAATTTCACTTAAAACCTTTTCGGCTCCGGCTTCAACCAGCAGCCATTCATGGATAACCGCAACTTTCATATCTTTTCCTGTTTTCCACTTCAGATTACCCTCAAGGTTTTACTGGAAATCAGTTTCCGCTCCAGATTACCATAAAGGTTTTGCCCAGGATCTTGCAATCAAGCCATAGTGACCACTGGTCGATATAGTTGGTGTCGAGCTTGACGATTTCATCAAAGTCGGTGATTTTATTGCGGCCCGAAACCTGCCAGAGGCCGGTGATGCCGGGTTTGATCGAGAGCCGCCGGTGGTGATGCAGGTCGTAGCCGGCCACTTCATCCGGGGTTGGCGGCCGGGTTCCCACCAGACTCATGTTGCCGACCAGGACATTCCAGAACTGCGGTAGTTCGTCAAGGCTTGTTTTGCGCAGAATCCGGCCGACTCGGGTTATCCGGGGGTCATTGGTGATCTTAAAGACGGCACCATTCAATTCGTTTTGCGCCAATAGCTCCTGCTTAAGTGCTTCAGCATTTTGGTGCATTGAGCGATACTTGTAGAGTTCGAAAGTTCTGCCGTTCTGACCGACCCGGGTTTGTTTAAAAAAGATCGGTCCCGGGGAGTCGAGCTTAATGGCCGGGGCGATAAAGGGGAACAAAAGGAAGTTGATGGTTATGCCGACCAGGGATCCGATTAAATCAAGAGCTCTTTTGAGGAGGATTTGGTCGGGATCCAGCGTCACCGGGTGAAGAACCACCAGAGGCAGCTCTTCAAGGCGTGAAAATTCGCATTTGCTGAGGCGGTTTTCATTGATATTCAAGATTATTTTACAGATTTTACCGGCGGCTTCAGCCTGTTCCAGGTAGGGGTCGATAGCCGGGCCCCGGGGGGTGCGGGGAATGGCGAAATAGACTTCGTCGATAACCGTATCGGTGAGAAACCGGGAGAATGCCGATGTTTGTGTGTCGCAATCAAGCTTAACCACTCCGGCTATCTTCAGACCGTAAGGGTTACCTGGTCGAAAGATCTCCTGCAGGCGCTCAAGGCTTTGTCCCCGGCCCGCCAGGAGCACGGAGCGAAAATTGACACCATGGGTGCGGATGTGGTCGATCAGGGCCTTGCCGATAAGTTTTGAGCTGGTCAGCAGCAGTATGGAGAGGCCGGTAAAATAGAGAAACAGAAGGCGGCTGTAGTGGGTGGCATGGCTTAAGAAAAGGGCCGCCGCCGCGAGGGCAAAAGCGACGGTAAAAGCCAATCCGAGACGTTTGCCGATTTGCCTGTTTGAGAGGTAACGGAGTTTATGGTAGAGGCCAGCCCGGTAGAAGTTAAAGAGCAGTGTCGGAATGAAAATCAGGGTGACCCAGCCGTAGTCACGCCAGTCGCCGGTTCCGGGCAGGCGTTGAAAGCGCAAAACAAAAGCACCGACGAAGGCACCGGTAAGGAGTATCAGGTCGGCGCCGATAACTGCGCGGCGGACAATAGTTGAGTTTTCCTTCAGCATCTCCAAAGATAATCACATTAGGGGCAAACTGTCAAGAATTAGTTCCGGGGACACCTTACTTATCTCCTAGGGCGGCATGTGCCGCTCCGGGAGATAAGTAAGGTGTCCCCGGAACTAATAACTTGACAATAGCGTGATAACCTCGTAAAAAAGTTGCTTGTTTTTTTTCAGCTTTTTTAATTTGTGTTTGAGGTTGGTGATGACATTCAGAGAGGAACTGCTTAAGCTCTTGTACCATCTCTCCTACGAGGAGCGGGCGGTGACCCTGACTTCGGGGAAAAAGAGCAATTACTATGTCGACGGTAAACAGACAACCTGTCATGCGCGGGGTGCCTTTTTGGTCGGGCACCTTTTTTATGAAAGAATCAGGGCGGCTGGCATTCCGATCAAGGGCGTCGGCGGTTTGACGATGGGGGCTGACCCGATAGTTGCGGCGATCAGTGTTATCAGCGTCTTAAAAGATGATCCCCTGCACGCTTTTCTGATTCGTAAAGAACCTAAAGGCCACGGCAAACAGCTCTGGCTTGAGGGTGACAAGAATTTTTCTGCCGGTGACCCGGTTGCTATTATTGAGGATGTCGTGACCAGCGGTGGTTCGCTGTTCAAGGCGGTTGAGCGGGCTCAGGCTCACGATCTTAAGGTGGTGATGGCTTTGACCCTGGTTGACCGGCTGGAAGGCGGGGCCGAGTTTCTGCGTGAACAAGGGATTGAACTTGAGGCCCTTTTTACAATTGAAGATCTGAAGGGTTTTACTTAGCCATCCCGTAACTTTTTACGAGGGCATCAAAGATTAAGTCTGTTTTCGGTTTAGGGATGGCTATATGATCAGAGATCGGGTAGTGATCGTCGATGATGAGATGGATATCCGTAATATTCTGGAACGGATTGTCAGGCATGAAAACCTGATCCCCGATACTTACGCCGATGGTCAGGAGGCGTTAGAGGCCCTGCAGGAGCATCATGATGATGTCATTTTAGTGATTACCGATATCCGGATGCCGCGTCTTAACGGAATTGAGTTCATGCGCCTGGCAAGTCAGGATTTTCCCGATACCCCTTTTATTGTGACTTCGGGGCATGGTACCAAGAAAGAGATCATTCAGGCCTTGAAACAGGGAGCCCTCGACTATTTCGAAAAACCTTTCGGGGTCAAGGAGATCAGCTCTTCGATTCGAAAGGTAAAACTTCTGGCCGACGAGGGCCATCGGACAATCCGGGCTTACCGAAATTTGGTAAAGAAAACCCTGGTCTTTGAAATTTCTAACGACATCGAATTGGTGCAGCCTTTAGTCGGTGGTTTGGCAGATGAGATAAAACTCTCCTGCCGAATTCCCCGCAGTCACCTGCCCGGCATGTGCATGGGCCTGCATGAGCTTATTGTCAACGCCATTGAACACGGTAATCTGGAGCTTGATTCCGAGTTGAAACAGCGCCATGATTACCTTGATTTTCTCAAACGGCGCTCTTTAGAGCAGCGTTATCGTGAGCGTCGAGTGACCATCGAAGTAACTATTGCCGCCGAAGTCTTTACCTGTGTTATCAGGGATCAGGGGCCCGGTTTTGATTGGCACAGCCTGCCGGATCCCGGAGATCCCGATAATCTGTTCAAACCGCATGGTCGCGGAATTATTATGGCGGGCAACTTTTTTGACGAATTTTTCTTCAATGAGAGTGGCAACCAGGTAACCGTGCGTAAATTTTTTAAAGAAAACGGAAATGATTCATGAGTAATAAATATAAATACCTAGTGCTTTTAGGTGATGGTATGGCCGATGAGGCGCTGGCCGAGCTTGATGGCAAAACTCCGCTGATGGCGGCTTCCACCCCGCACCTCGATGAGCTTGCTAAAAAGTCTGAACTGGGAACCGCACTGACTGTTCCCGAAGGTTTTCCGGCCGGCAGCGATGTTGCCAACCTTTCGGTTTTTGGTTACAGCCCGCAAAAGTACTACACCGGCCGGGCTCCTCTGGAGGCCGCCAATATGGGGATTGAGTTGGGCCCGGACGATGTCGCCTTTCGCTGTAATCTGGTTAATATTCTACACCATCAGGGGCGTGGTTTCATGCACGATTTCAGTGCCGGTCACATTCCGACAGCCGAGGCGCATGAGATTATTGCCGCCTTAAACCAGGATCTGCAGTCGGACGAACTTCAGTTTTTCCCAGGTATCAGCTACCGCCACCTGTTGGTTATCAGGGATTGTCCCAAAGAGCTTGAGACGCTTGAACTGATGCCGCCGCATGATATCATCGGTCAGGATATAGTTGATCATCTGCCGGGCGGCTATGGTTTGCCGTTGCTGCAGCTTATTACCTCATCACAGATGATCATTCACCGAATGCCCAAATTCCGCGAACGTCTCGATCGGGGTGAGGTGACGGCCAATTCGATCTGGCTCTGGGGTCAGGGCAAACGGCCTCGGCTCGATCCTTTTGCTGAACTTTTTGGAACCTCGGGAGCGGTGATCTCGGCGGTTGACCTGATCAAGGGGATCGGGGTTCTGGCCGGGATGAAAATTATCGAGGTTCCGGGAGCTACCGGTTATCTCGATACCAATTACGAAAACAAGGCGGCTTATGCGGTTAACGCTTTAAAAGAGAGCGATTTTGTCTATCTCCATGTTGAATCTCCCGATGAAGCTTCGCATGAAGGCAGCCTTGAAAAGAAGCTTCAGGCGATTACCGATCTCGATCATCGTCTTCTGGGCCCTCTTTTGCAGGGCCTGGAAGATAATTTTCCCGCTTACCGGATTCTCGTGATGCCCGATCATCCAACCCCGATTCGTTTAAAAACCCATACTAGTGAACCGGTACCTTTTATGTTATACGATAATCTTAAAGATGCCGTCGGCAGCCCGGACGGTTATAACGAAAAGACGGCGACCGCCGCCGACAACTATTTTGCTGAAGGTTGGCGTTTACAGAAGCATTTTACAAAGGACTATAGAAGTTGAAACCAAAGTATATTTTTGTTACCGGCGGGGTCATCTCCTCGCTCGGCAAAGGTTTGGCCGCCGCCTCTTTAGGGGCTCTGCTTGAGGCTCGTAATCTGACCGTCGGCATGCAGAAGCTTGATCCTTATCTCAACGTCGATCCCGGTACCATGAGCCCTTTTCAGCATGGCGAGGTCTTTGTTACTGATGACGGCGCCGAAACCGATCTTGACTTAGGCCATTATGAGCGTTTTACCCACACGAAATTGACCCGCAGCAGCAATTATACTTCGGGCAAGATTTACGACCAGGTTATCTCGAAAGAGCGGCGCGGCGATTATCTCGGCGGCACGGTTCAGGTGATTCCCCATATTACCAACGAGATCAAGAGTTGTATCCGCCAGTGGGCCGACAATATTGATGTCGCCATTGTCGAGATCGGCGGCACCGTCGGTGATATTGAGAGCCAGCCTTTTCTTGAGGCGATTCGCCAGTTTCGTAACGATGTTGGGTCTCAGAACGTTCTCTACATCCACTTGACCCTGGTGCCCTATATCAAAACCGCTGGTGAGCTCAAGAGTAAACCGACTCAGCACAGTGTCAAGGAGCTTCGCCAGATCGGGATTCAACCTGACATCATTCTTTGCCGGGCCGATCGTGAAATTCCTCAGAATATCAAAGACAAGATCTCCCTTTTTTGCAACATCAGTGCCGATGCCGTTTTTACGGCCCGCGATGTTGACAGCATCTATGAGTGTCCGATGGCTCTGCACGAAGAGGGGGTCGATGACAAGGTTGTTTCGCTGCTCAATATCTGGACCGGAGCTCCACGCCTTGAAGCCTGGCGTGAGATTGTGCGCAAGATCAAGGAGCCGTCCGGCGAAGTGACGATCGGTATCGTCGGCAAATATATTGCGCTGACCGAATCCTATAAAAGTTTGAACGAAGCTTTGACCCATGGCGGGATTGCCAATGATGTTAAAGTTAATCTCGACTATATCGATGCCGAGGAGCTTGATGGTCTAAATGATGCGGCCATGACTGAACGCTTCAAAGATGTCGACGGTTTCCTGATTCCCGGCGGTTT
>DAOVTG010000036.1 GCA_030633185.1 Deltaproteobacteria bacterium | reverse complement strand
GGTTCTAAGAGGGGCCGGGGCCAACTGATGTATGGTTGAAATACTGTGGCACCGCCGGGAAACCAGGCGGAAAACTGTGAAAACAAACCTCAACCTGAAGCATTAGAAGAAACCGGTCTACTCGACCAACGCTATAGCAAGCTCTCCAATATTAAAGCCCAGCGAGATTATTTTAAAGCTATGGACATCGTTATGGAAAGAGCTTCTATTCAATCCGAGGGGCAGGGTAATGTGGAGTGAGCCCGCTACGGAAAAAGCCAATTGTTCCGACGAGCATTTTGAGGCCCATTCTCACAATTGGCTTTTTCCTCCACTATTTCGGAGAAAAAACTTGACTTCACGGCAGAAGATGGTAGACTTAGAGAAGTTGTAACTATCTGATATTATAAGAAAAAACAGACTTTGTTACGTATACATCGTAAATCTTTAAAGCACACCTATAACAAGAATACAATACCCATTTTGACTTTAATGTAAAAGTTCGGCCCGGAGGTATGTTCCCACACCGAGACAGGTTGAAACGATTTTAGAAACTGGAAATAAATAAATCATCGGTTTTACATCCCTGCTAAAGGTGACCTAAATCAGGGCGTAAAACTCAACAACTTATTAATTTCCAGTTCCTAAAGCCGAATATTTACGGAATTTTTGCGTGGAGTGTTGCTGCTTTTGGGTAAGACGTTATTTAAAATCAATTTTGTTCGAGGGGCACTACGACCGGGAAACCGGCGACTTCGGCGATCACGCTTTTCAGCTTAAAGACCTCTTCAATGATCTTTGGCGTGATGATCTCTTTCGGGCCGGCGGTATGGAGGGAGCCTTCTTTTAAAAGGATGAAAGAGTCGGCAAAACGCAGGGCGCTGTTAAGATCGTGGGTGACGACCAAAGTTGTCAGGTTTAACCGGTGGGTGATCTCTTTAAGCAGTGACATGACCTCAAGTTGATTGATGAGATCAAGGTGGTTGGTGGGCTCATCGAGGAGTAGGATTTTGGGTTTTCGTACCAGAGCCCGGGCAATGACTACCCTTTGGAGTTCACCGCCGGAGAGTTCATTGGTGAGACGATCGGAAAGTTGGTCGAGGTGGATAAGTTTAAGGATTTCATCGACCTGTTGCAGCCCTTTTTTAGCTTCACGGCGTTCCGGATTGAGGGCTTGGCGGCCGAGGAGGACGGCTTCAAAAACCGTGCAGTGAACGGCGGGCGATTTTTGGGGCATGTAGCCACAGTGTCGGGCGAGCTCGTGGCGGGTGAGTTTTCGATAATCAGCACCGGCAATAAAAATCGTTCCGGATTGGGGTTCGATAAGTCGGTTAATGATTTTTAAAAGGGTCGATTTGCCGGAACCGTTGGGGCCCATAATAACCCCCATAGTGCCGGGTTGCAGGGCGAATGAAATCTCCTTGAGAACCGCACTCTTATGGTAGGCAAAACTGATATTTTGCGCTTTTAAACTCATTGATGGCCTTTGCGGTTACGGGCCAGCAGATAGAGAAAGAGCGGAGCTCCGGCAAAAGAGGTGAGGATACCGACCGGCAGGACGACCGGAGCCATGATTATTCGGGCCAAAAGGTCGGCTGCCAACAGTAAAACCGCTCCGGCTAAGGCCGAATAGGGGATTAAGTAGCGGTAATCCTGGCCTACCAGAGGGCGCATCAGGTGTGGAGCAATGAGGCCGACAAAACCGATAATGCCTAAAAATGCGATGGTTACGGCCGCCAGCAGGGCGGTGATGATTAGGGTTGTAAGGCGTAGACGGCCGACCTGAATGCCCAGGCTTGCCGCAGTTTCATCACCCCAGAGCAGGGCATTGAAACTCCAGCCCTTACGCCAGAGATAGAGGAGGGTCGGCAAGAGCAGGGCGGTCATCAGAAAAAGATCGCGCCAGCGGGCTTTGCTGAGATCACCAAAGGTCCAGAAGACGGTACCGGCAACTTCGATATCGCTGGCAAAATATTGTAAAAGCATGGTCACCGCGCCAAAAAAAGCGCTTAAGGCGACTCCTGCGAGAATCAGGGATTCGGGGCTGATATCGCGAAAAAAGGCGAGCATGGTCAGAACCGTGACCGTCAAGAGAGCCCCGCCAAAGGCGGCCAAGACTATAATATAGGGGGCCAGGTCGGGAGGAGTCGGGCTGTTGGCGGTCGGCAGACCGGCCCCCAAAACAATAATCGCGAAAGCGGCCCCGCAGGCGGCACCTTGTGAAACTCCAAGTGTAAACGGTGAGGCCAGAGGGTTGCGTAAAACATTCTGCATGGCCGCTCCAGCACAGCCTAAGGCGGCTCCGGCGACCAGGGCGGCAGCCGCCCTCGGTAGACGGATTTGGCAGATAACATGGGCTAGCAGGGGCTCGCTGCTATCGCCGCTTAAGATGTTGAGCAGCATTGACCAGGAGATTTTATAGGTGCCGACTTTGAGCGAGAGAAGAAAGAGGAGGACAAGACCCAAAAGGAGCAGCAGACCGCCTAGATTGCGTCCGCCAAGCCGTTTTTGGTATGCCGTAATGGTTGGGGTCGTTGCGGTTGTCATCAGCGGCAGGCAATGGTTTTGAGGCAAAACGGCTGGTAGGCCGGAAGGGTTGCGACATCAATTTTCAGGCCGAGAAAAAAGTCAAAAATCTCAGCGATTTTTGCTTCAATGGCGAGAGCCTTAAAACTTTTCGGATAGAGTCGGCTGCCGATGTAGTAGGCGTTGGCCAGGGCACTCTCAAGGTTGGTATTGTACTGATTGTAAGGCAACACCGAGTAGAGTTGTTTCTGTTTTACAGCTTGCAATAGTTGATAGAAACTTATGTTTTCCAGATACTCCCGACTGATTAGGTGATGGCTGCTGTAGTCGAGAAAAATCACCTCGGGATTCCATTTCAGGAGTCGCTCTTTATCAATAAAAAGGTGGCCTTTGGTTGGGTTGTTGCCGGCAACATTGTTGGCTTTAACCAGGGTGCCGGGGAAGTAGCCCTCTTCGGTGCTCTCCAGTCCGCGAATGCCCTTGTAAGCGAGGCCGCCGAAATAGGCGGTCGGTGAAGCGGTTGGGGCTGCCGCAGTTTTCTGGCGCAGCTCTGTTTGAGCTTTTTCCAGGTAGAGCGCAATCTCTTGGGCTCGTGTCTGTCGGTCAAGAATCTCTCCCATCAAGGTAAGTGATTGCAGCGCTTCTTCGCGCCAGACACCAAGTTTGCCATAGCTCAAGATGATTGTCGGAATCCCGGTTTTGACCTGCAGGTTCTCAACCTGGCCGTGATCAAGGCCGATGCTGAAGATGACTTCGGCCCGGCAGGCGAGTAGGGCTTCTAAATCCGGAAGTTTGCCGGGGCCGCCGCTGCCGACCTGTGGCAGATGGGCGATTTGATCAGCACTGACGCTTGAATAGGGGCGAAAGAAGGGGGGCAGGGGTTTGGTCTCAAGTGTTTCAATGCCGACCACTTTATCGACCGCTTTAAGATAAACCACGAGGCGCAAGGTTCCCGGTCCCAAAGCAACAATACGGTCGACCTTTTCCGGCACCTTGATCGTCCGCCCGGCCAGATCGATGATTTCTCGTCCTTGAGCCGGAGCGATAAAAAGTAGTGAAAAAAGTAGAATGATAAAAAACTTTGCGTGTCTCATAGTCGAGATTCTCAATTGGTTTTTTAGTTAAGTTGAAGCGAGCAATTTGTTACTTTGCTTCGCTCTCTTCAAGGGGGTCAAAGCTGGAGGGCTGCGCCCTTTGTACCAGCAATGACCCCAGCCGAGATAGGGCGGGAAAAAACCGTTGCCCTTTCCCAAACCTCAGGAAGGCGGGGTCATTGCTGGTACAAGAGGCGTAAGCCTCCCAGCTTTGACCCCGTTTGTGAGGGCGAAGCGACGTTCGCGTTTTCTCGCTTCCTGTTAACTTCATCGCCTCTCTTTTTCTTTCTTTTGTTCGCTGTCAATCTCAAAATTTCCCGCTAACTTTACAAACCGTAGTAAACGGTACTCCGGAGTAATATTGACTGGCTTTAAAACCGTCATCGTCAGCCTTGATAGATCCGACATATTTTTTGTCAAATAGATTAGTGAGCTCGATCTCCAGGTTGGCTTCCTGTAAAAACCAGAGATTTTTTATCTTATACCCTACCGTCAGGTCAACGGTTGTATAATCATCAATCTTTTCCTGGTTTTCGATGTCTCCGCAACGCTGGTCGACATACTTGATGCTGGGTGAGATTGAGAAGTCTTTGTAGTGGTAGATAAGGCCGGCCTTTAAAAGCCAGCGCGGCGTGTCCGGCAGATCATTGCCGTTCGTTTTAAGTGTACTACTTTCGTTGTTAAGATTATCATCAAAGGTGGCTTTGGTATAGCTGGGGTTAAAGAAGAACATAAGATTATCCATCGGGTAGATGTTGCACTCGAGTTCGGCTCCCCAGATGGTGGCGTCACCAACATTCTGATGGTAATTGACACCGACTTTATCGTCATAAGCGACAAAGAGCAGATCTTGATGGCGGGCATGGAAGATGGTCGGGGCGAGGCTGAACCAGCGCTGTTGAAAACGGCAGCCGAAGTCATAATTATCCGAGGTCTCAAGTTTCCATTTGTCAAAGAGATTCTGCAAGCTCAGGCCCGCCGCCTGAAATTTACTGCGGTTGCCGCTGTAGATCATCGCGATCGGGACATAGGCGTAGGGTCGCATGTAGTTGCGGCCGTAATTTAGGTAAAATTCGAGGGTCGGGGAGGCTTGGTAGCCAAGGCTCAATGAGGGCAGCCATTTCTGGTAGTCCATGTCCTTAAGACTCATTTCGGAATCGAGTCCAAGGTTGTCGCCCAAGGCTTTATCGTAAGCGTAGGGGGTACCCTTATTACTTAGATAAGCCCGGCTGGCGGGTTCGTGGTAAGCGAAATATTTGACTCCGGCCTGGCAGGAGAAGGGGCCGAAACTGTGGCCCAGCTGCAGGTAGGGGGTGTGAATGTGGCCGCCGCCCCGGTTCTCGGCAAGATAGGCCCAGCCAGCATAGTTGCGTCCCAGGTCGTTGATCTTGTTTTTGCGGATATATTTTTCGAGATCGTGATTTTCATACCAGTAGCCGGTGCTGATCAGGGTTCCGGCCCAATCTCCCACATATTCAAATTTAGCCCCGTAACGTTCGGCTTCGACATATTTGTCGGCCCCGCCATCGAGCCATTTTTTGTCTTCAGATGAGTAATAGGGTTTTAATGAAAACGAATGGTTGTCGTTAGGGCGATAGTTGATAATCGTCGTTACGTCATGATTTTTACAATTACTGTGATGGAATTTATAATAATCAACGTCGGCTGGAGTTCCAGTTAACTCTTCCAGATAGTCATCTTTGTGATGGTGAGAAATATGGCGGGCCTGATCGTAATCGAGACCTTTGTAGAGGTCCTGCTCGACATCGTTGTAGTTGTAGAAAAGTTCAGCATCAAGGTTGTCACTGAACTTTTGGCTGACGCCCAACGTGATATGATCGCGGCCGCCGACCTCCCCCGCACCTTTCCATTTATCGGCTTTGGTGTAGGAACCGGAAACGAAGAATTTGCTCTTGCTGGGTAAAAGGCCGGAATCGAGCCGGAAAAAGCTGCGGATCAGGGAGTTCGAACCCAGGCTCTGTCCAAGCTGCAGGGCAAAATCATCGGTCGGCCGGGCATAGTTTAAAGCAATAGTGCCGCCGCGGTTGCCGGTGCCGCTGCTCAAGGCGGCCGGAGTCGCACCGCGATAAAGCTTGATGGCAGTCATATTTTCAAGATCGTAGATGTAATCCCTGGGGCCGACGCTCATGATACCGTAGTTGGGGATTCCTTCAAAGGTCAATCCGGTGAACATGCTTTTGATCCCTCGCAGGCGAATCTCGGCCCCGCCGATCCCGGTGGGATCGGTGAGCTCCGGATTAAGACCGGGGAGTATGGAAAAGGCCTGATAAACACTGGTTAGGCCGCCGATACCGGCCAGTTTTAACCCTTCAGGTGTAATCTCGCTGCCGGTATAAAGCAGGTCGCCCTCTTGTTTGGTGGGGTTGATGGGTTGGGCTTTAACCGTAATCTGTTCCAGTTGGGTCGCTGTGACCGGTGTTGTCTCACTGTTGCTCCGGCACAGGTTTGAGCCGACCAATAAAAAAGTCAGCCCTAAAATGAGTTGTAGAAAAAGAGTGTGTAATTTGTAAAACATACGGTTATTCCTTGAAAATGAAGTAAGGAAAACGGCAAAAAAAAGACCACGAAAAACGGCGGTTCATTTATACTATGAGCCAGCCGACCTTCGTGGTCGTAATTTTTTCTTATACTAAGTCTGTTGTGCGGTTTGGAGCGCCGTATCCTACTACGTTGCCTGCAGAAAGTCTGTTTACAGCCTTCTTAGCTGTAAGCTTGACTCAATCAGCGGGGTAGAAACTAACGAAAAAGGTTGAAAAAGTCAACATTTTTTTGCTAATTGCTGTAGATGGTGTTGCGCGGATTTCCGAAAACCCGCGATAAAAACTCACTCTGTTTCTTGATAAATCAGATAACCCGGTGGGTTTTAATGAAAAACGGCGGTTTTCAGCTGAGCCGAGCCGTTGATTAATTTGCTCTGTCGGGATAAATTTTGTCAGGTTCTCTTTATGCCGGGTTGATTTTTGGTTGATTTTACATGGCGCTTGAGGTAGAAGGCTTTTTTCGTTTTATCCTGTTTTGGATTGCAGTTAATTTCGTATCATTATTAGTAAGTAGATTTATAAGTCAGATAAAAGAGGTTTTGTGATGAGTGTATGGGCTAAGGCAATGGAGATTTTTACGTTTGGTTTTTCGTCGGTTTTTTTTGTTTTGGGGGCCTTGTCCCTTTCGGTGATAATTACCAGGGTTTTGATTAACAAGTTTGGTGGTAACCCCAAGAAAGGTTGATGAACTCGTAAGTCACAGGATGGCTAAGTAAAAATTTCGATTAAGGAGTGTGTTATGGTTGATGCCTTATTTAATTTTATCAATTCTATGGGAGTCTACCACCTGACTGTGGGTAACCTCATCATGTGGGCGATCTCTTTTGGTCTGATGTTTCTGGCAATCAGGAAGGGATACGAGCCTCTGCTCTTGATCCCGATAGGTTTCGGTGTTTTTATCGTTAACCTGCCTTTGACCAATCTGATGGAGAACCACCAGATTCTGCATATTTTTTATCATTACGGTCTGGAGTGGGAACTGATTCCGCCGATTATCTTTCTCGGTCTTGGGGCGATGACCGATTTCGGTCCGGTGATTGCCAACCCTAAAACTCTATTGCTCGGGGCTGCCGCTCAATTCGGCGTCTATATCGCCTTCTTTTTTGCTTTGGGCCTTGGCTTTACGATTCCCGAGGCTTGCTCGATCGGGATTATCGGGGGTGCCGATGGGCCCACGACGATCTTTACAACGGTTGCTTTAGCTCCTCACCTGCTTGGTGCAACAGCAGTTGCGGCCTATTCATACATGGCCTTAGTGCCGGTCATTCAGCCGCCGCTCATCAAGATGATGACCACCAAAAAAGAGCGTCTTATCCGCATGAAGCAGCTCCGTCCGGTCTCAAAGCGCCAGAAGATTATTTTCCCGTTGGTGACTTGTGGTCTGGTCTGTCTCTTTGTGCCGGCTTCGGCGGCTTTGATGGCGATGTTTATGCTTGGCAACTTCTTTCGTGAGTCAGGTGTGGTTGAACGTTTAAGTGGTACGGCTCAGAATGAACTGATGAATATAGTCACCATCTTTTTGGGGATTGCGGTAGGTGGCACCATGAGTGCCGAGGCCTTTCTAAATCCTAAGGCCTTGATGGTTTTTGCCATGGGGTTGGTCGCCTTCTCTTTCAGTACGATCGGCGGTCTTTTACTGGCCAAGCTCATGAATGTTTTCTCGAAAGAGAAAATTAATCCGATGATTGGTGCGGCCGGAGTCTCGGCGGTACCGATGGCGGCTCGGGTCGTCCAGAAAATGGGAGCAGCCGAAGACCCCAGAAATTTTCTCCTGATGCATGCTATGGGGCCTAATGTTGCCGGGGTTATCGGTACGGTAGTCGCAGCCGGTATTTTCTTGACGATGGCGCAATAGAAGCTGGTTCTTTAGTTTTATCGTGGATTCCAACGATAAAACTGGAGAATTGTGATTTCTGTTGACCGAAAGCGGCTTTTTGATGTATTATTCACGTTTATACAAAAATGTCACTACGATAGGTAGTGACATTTTTACTGTTGCTTATCAGACAACTTCTTGAAATTGTATGCGAGAGTGGCGGAATTGGCAGACGCACTAGACTTAGGATCTAGCGGTTTTACCGTGGGGGTTCGAGTCCCCCCTTTCGCACCATTTTCAGATTTTTGGTCAAGCACTATTTAGGCGAAGTTTTATAAAAGAGATTTCTCTACAACTCAAAAAAGGACACATAAGGGCTGCGGCGGTTTTTGACCAGTTGTTGCCGGGACAGAGGTTTTAGTTTTATGAATGTTGCAGTGAAAGATATCAGTACTGTAAAAAAACAGCTGGTTATCGACGTGGGCTCCGAGCAGATCGACAAAAAACTTGCCAAGCATTATGGGAGTTTTCAGAAAAAAGCGAAGATTAAGGGTTTCAGGCCCGGTAAAGCCCCGTTGAATGTTATTAAACGTCTCTACCAGGATCAGGTACGCATGGAGGTTACTGAGGAGTTGGTTCAGGAGGCCTGCAGTCAGGCTCTGGAAGAGCATAAATTTTCGCCCCTGGCCGCACCGGCTATCGATAACCTATCTTTCGCAGAAGACAATAGTACTCTATCCTTTGAGGCTACGGTTGAAATTTTGCCCGAGTTTTCAATAGAGTCATATGCTGATATCGAGTTGCAGAAACACCCTGTTGAGGTTGAGGAGACGGAAGTTGATGCCGAGATGGATAAATTGCGCCAGAGCATGGCCCAGTACAAAACCATTGATGAACGACCCTCACAGAAAGGCGATACCCTGGTGATCGATTTTGTCGGTCGTCTGGATGGGGTCGAGTTTGAAGGGGGCAGTGCTAAAGATTTTTCGATAGAGATCGGCAGCGGTCGCTTTATCCCTGATCTGGAGCGCCAGTTGGCCGGGCTTGAACTTGATCAGAGCTATGACCTGGAAGCGATCTTCCCGGAAGACTACAATAAGGCTGAACTGGCTGGTAAAAAGACGGTTTTTACGGTTACGGTCAAATCTATTCGTGAAAAAGAGGTGCCGGAGCTTGATGATGATCTGGCCGTCCAGATCTCGGGCGGCGAGATGGATACCCTGGAGCTCTTGCGCGAAAAAATGACCGAGTATGTGACCTCTTCGAAAGCGTCTGAGGTAAAAAATAAAAATACTAAAGAACTACTCTCATGCCTGTGCGACAAGGCTGAATTTGAGTTGCCGGAGTGTCTGGTGGCCGAGGAGAAAGAGCGTTCCGTCGCTTCGGCGCGTTCCCGTTTTCTCTCCCAGGGGCTTGAGCCGGATATGGTTGACCAGATGATGGCCGCTAATAGTGAGAGAATTGCTGCAGATGCTGCAAATACCGTAAAAAATACGTTGATTTTAGAGTACCTTGCCGGTCGGGAAAAGATCGAAAGTACGCCCGAAGAGGTGAACGCTCGTTTTCAGCGTTTTATCCAGGGTTCGGGAGAAAATCCGCAAGAGGTGTTTGACCGTTTTAAAGGTCGTGAACATGAATTGACCGGGATGCTCCAGCGTGAGGTTGTCATGGAGAAGATCCTTGATCATCTTCTTGAGAAAGTTTCTTACAAGGAGATTGAGAAAGAAGCTGAACCCAAGAGTGAAGCGGCCATTGATTGATAAAGCGCTTGTACGAGTGCATCAAAACTGATAGAGGTTTAATTAGATGAGTTACTTGCCGATGGTGGTAGAGCAGAGTCCTGGTGGTGAACGGGCTTATGATATCTATTCCCGATTGTTGCGCGACCGGATTATTTTTTTAGGAACTGCGATTGATGATAATGTTGCCAATGCCGTGATTGCCCAGCTTCTCTTTCTCGAAGCTGATGATCCCGACAAAGATATCAATATCTACGTAAACTCGCCGGGCGGTTCGGTGACTGCCGGTTTGGCGATCTATGATACAATGGAGTTTGTCAAACCCGATATTACGACGATCTGTGTTGGTCAGGCGGCCAGTATGGGGGCGTTGTTACTTGCCGCCGGCAGCGCCGGCAAACGGTATGCTCTGCCCCATTCCCGAATTCTCCTGCATCAACCGATGGGTGGTTTTTCCGGGCAAGCTTCCGATATCGAAATTCATGCGCGTGAGATTTTGCGTCTCAAACAGATCCTTAACGACATATTGCAGAGTCATACCGGTCAGGATATGAAGCGTCTTCAGCAGGATACCGATCGAGATTTTTTCATGTCTACTGAACAAGCGGTTGAGTACGGGGTTATCGACGAAGTCATCAAGAACCGACGGGCTGCGGGGGAGAAATAAAATAATGGCTCGTAATAAGGATCACGATATATTGCGGTGTTCATTCTGCGGTAAGGATCAGAACAGCGTGAAAAAGTTGATCGCTGGCCCCTCGGTTTTTATCTGTAATGAGTGCATCGATCTCTGTACCAACATCATTGTCGGAGAGAATGAACGTGAAACCCTGGCCGACCTGCGCGAAACCCTGGTGCCGCCGCGGGTCATCAAGGAGAGTCTGGATCAGTATATCATCGGTCAGGAAGACGCCAAGCGCAAGCTTGCCGTAGCTGTCTATAATCACTATAAAAGAATTGCGTCACGCGGTATCGGTGATGATGATGTCGAGCTCCAGAAAAGTAATATTCTTCTGGTTGGACCTACCGGCAGTGGTAAGACTCTGCTCGCCCAAACCCTGGCCCGGATTTTAAAGGTTCCTTTTACGATGGCTGATGCGACCAACCTGACCGAGGCTGGTTATGTTGGTGAGGATGTTGAAAATATTCTGGTCGCCTTGCTCCAGGCTGCGGATTACGATGTTGAGCAGGCTTCGCGCGGGATTATCTACATCGATGAAATTGACAAGATCTCGCGCAAGGGTGACAGCCCCTCGATTACTCGTGATGTTTCCGGCGAAGGGGTGCAGCAGGCGCTATTGAAAATTCTTGAAGGAACGATTGCCAATGTGCCGCCCAAAGGCGGGCGTAAACATCCTCAGCAGGAGTTCATCAAACTTGATACCAAGGATATCCTGTTTATTTGTGGCGGGGCTTTTAACGGGCTTGATGATATTGTCCAGCGTCGTTTGCGGGGCAACGTTCTCGGTTTTCAGGTCGAGAGTGAGAAGAAAAATTTTGTGGGCGGGGATCAGAACCATGATGTGACCCCCGCGGATCTTCTCAAATATGGACTGATTCCCGAGTTTATCGGCCGTTTGCCGGTACTTGCCGGTTTGGGCGAACTTGATCAGGAGGCTTTGGTCAGAATTCTTACCGAGCCCCGAAATTCTTTGGTCAAGCAGTATCGTAAACTCTTCAAAATGGATCAGGTCGACCTCGAATTCAGTCCGGCCGCCCTGGAGAAGGTTGCATTTTTGGCGAGAGAACAGAAAACCGGAGCCCGGGGTTTGCGCTCTATTCTAGAATGTGTTATGAATTCAGTGATGTTTGACCTGCCTGACACTGATGCGGTCAAATGTATCGTCGAAGAAGAGGTTATCGTCAGCGGCGCTCAGCCGCTTTATTTGTACGAAAGTCAAAATAAGCCGGAAAATGAGGCTGAATCAGCATAAACCATTGTTTTTGCCTTGACTAGCCCTGGTAGCTTTGTTATATAGGCGCTTTCTTAAAGATCAATAACATTGAGGGGAGGGGATACGATGACCAAGGCCGAGATGATTGAGGCAATTGCCGCGAAAGCAGATGTGACCAAGGCCGCTTCAGAGAAAGTTCTTAAGGCGTTTACCGAAGTCGTAAAAGATGAGCTTGGTAAAGGTGAGAAAATAGCTTTGGTTGGTTTTGGCACGTTCTATGCCGTGGCCCGTCCGGCTCGGACTGGTCGTAATCCGAGAACCGGTGAGAGTATTGAAATTGCAGCCAGCAATGTCCCTAAATTCAAGCCTGGAAAAGCCTTAAAAGATAGTTTGAACTAAAAGAAAAATGTTTGTGGGCGGGTAGCTCAGTTGGGAGAGCACCGGCCTTACAAGCCGGGGGTCACAGGTTCAAGCCCTGTTCCGCCTATTGCTATTGTTTTCTTTGGGGGCGTAGTTAAGTTGGTTATAACGCCGGCCTGTCACGCCGGAGACCGCGAGTTCGAGTCTCGTCGCTCCCGCCATTAATCTTCAAAAGAGCTGCTTGCCTTCGGTAAGCAGCTCTTTTTTGTTTGATTTTTCTCTGTCATCAGGAGTTTCAAGATGGAATATAAAAACACTCTAAACCTGCCGCAGACTAAATTCCCCATGCGGGGTAATCTGCCGCAACGCGAACCCGTTACTATTGCTCGATGGCAGGAGGAGGATACTTATAAACGTATCCTTGAGCGTCATCAGGAACAGACCCCCTTCGTTCTCCATGATGGCCCGCCCTATGCTAACGGTCACCTCCATATGGGGCATGCTTTAAACAAGATTTTGAAAGATGTCATTATCAAATCACGAACCATGACCGGTCGTCTTTGTCACTATGTTCCCGGTTGGGATTGTCACGGTCTGCCGATTGAGCATCAGGTTGATAAGGACTTAGGCAAGCGGAAAAAGGATATGAGCCATGCCGAAATTCGTCAAGCCTGTCGCCGTTATGCGGAGAAATTCATTGCTATTCAAAGGGATGAGTTTGAGCGCTTCGGAATCTTTGGTGAGTGGGAGCGTCCCTATCTGACGATGAACTACCCTTATGAGGGTGAGATAGTCCGCTCTTTGAGTCGGTTTGTTGCCGATGGTAGTTTCTTTAAGAGTAAAAAACCGATCTACTGGTGTGCACCCTGTGGTACGGCCCTGGCAGAAGCCGAGGTTGAGTATGAGGATGAGAGTTCACCGTCGATCTATGTTAAATTCAGCCTGATTGAGGATCTTGGTGAGAAGTATTCCTTCCTTGATGGTCTGGAAAGTTCCCTTGTGATCTGGACGACGACACCCTGGACGATTCCGGCCAATCTGGCGGTCTGTCTGCATCCCGATTTCGACTACGTCGCCCTGCAAACCAAGGTCGGAGTGTTGATTGTGGCCGAAGGTTTGCGTGAGACCTTTCTTAATGAAACCGAACTGGGCGAAGCTCAGGTGTTAGGTTTAATTAAAGCTAGTGATCTGGAAAATTATCACTGTCAACACCCCCTTTACGATCGTCAATCGCTGGTTATCCTTGGAGATCATGTTACCTTGGAGGCCGGTACCGGCTGCGTCCATACGGCTCCGGGACATGGTCAGGAGGATTATGAGGTGGGTTTGCGTTACAACTTAGAGGTCTATGCTCCGGTTGATGATCGTGGTTGTTTTACCGAAGAGGTCGACTTTTTTGCCGGTCAGTTTGTCTTTGCCGCCAATCCTTTAGTTATCGAGAAACTCAAAGAGTTCGGTAAGCTGGTTGCCGAAAAATCGTTAAGCCACTCCTATCCCCACTGCTGGCGTTGCAAAAAACCGATTATTTTCCGTTCTACCGAGCAGTGGTTTATCTCGATGGAGAAGCAGGGCCTGCGCCAAAAAGCCCTTGAAGAGATCAATCAGGTTGAATGGATTCCGTCCTGGGGCCGTGAACGCATCTATGGGATGGTTGAAAATCGTCCTGACTGGTGTGTCTCACGGCAGCGCATCTGGGGCGTGCCGATTACGGTTTTCTATTGTCAAAAATGCGATCATGTGGTTATGGATGAAACCGTGATGGGCCGCGTCGCTGATCTTTTTACCGAGCACGGGGCCGATATCTGGTTTGAACAGGAAGCGGCTTATTTCCTGCCCGAAGATTTTAACTGCAGCGCTTGCGGGGGAAAAGAATTTAGAAAAGAGACCGATATTCTTGATGTCTGGTTTGATTCAGGGGTCAGTTTTGCCGCAGTTCTTCAGAATAGAGACTATCTTGGCGGGATTCCGGCGGATCTCTATCTCGAAGGCTCCGATCAGCATCGAGGCTGGTTTCACAGCTCGTTACTGGCTTCCGTCGGAGTGACTGGCAAAGCCCCTTATAAGGCAGTTTTGACCCACGGTTTCGTGGTCGACGGCAAGGGCAAAAAGATGTCCAAGTCGTCCGGCAATGTCGTAGCCCCGGAGAAGGTTATCAAGCGTTATGGGGCCGAAATTTTGCGCCTTTGGGTGGCGGCTCAGGATTATCGCGACGATATCCGGATCTCGGATGAGATTCTGGCCCGCCTGGTTGAGGCCTATCGCCGAATCCGTAATACCTTTCGCTTTCTGCTCGGTAATCTCAGTGATT
>DAOVTG010000045.1 GCA_030633185.1 Deltaproteobacteria bacterium | reverse complement strand
TCGAGACGAACCCCCGGGATCAATAATTTCAGCAACCTGAACCACCTGATCAACAATCTCGACTGCCTTGAGATCCCTTTCAAAACCGGATTGCCCGGTAAGACAGAAGCTACAACCCATACGACAGCCGACCTGGGTTGATAAACAGAGAGTCAAACGGCTTTTATCGCCAATCAGAACGGTCTCGATGGTATGACCATCATGAAGTTGAAAAAGATATTTCCGGGTACCATCCTCGGCGACCTGCTCTCGCAAAAGCTCAAGCTGGACAATTTCAGCAAAGGTTTGCAGATACTCGCGACAACTCCGGGAGAGATTACTCATCTGGTTGATCTCCGTCACCCGCTGGAGATAGAGCCAACGGATAATCTGATCCGCCCGATAACGTTCCTTGCCGACCTCGGCAAGATGTTCGACCAACTCTTGACGAGTCAATCCGACTAAATTTATTTTACCGCTTTCTTGCACTTATTTACGCACTCGTATGGCTAAGTAAAAATTTTGGTAACTATTCAGCGACCCACCATAAAGCAGCACTTAACTGCGTTGAACTTTGCTTCGCCCCCATAAACGGGGTCAAAGCTGGGGTGCTGACGCACCTTGTACCAGCAATGACCCCAATCCCGACAGTTTGTAAGCGGTAGCTGAACAGTTACGGGATTTTTGCGCCCCGCAGGAAGTGCCCTTGGGGTGCGACGCCATCACTTGTTTTTAAGCCAGCGGGCATTGGCCAGACCGAGCTGTTTGACCTTATAATTCATCACCCGTTTACTGATGCCCAGCATGGCGGCGGCATCTTTCTGAACCCAGTTACAAATTTCCAACGTCTCAACAATTAATGCACGCTCCATATCGTCGAGCTTCAATCCTTGCGGTGGAATTTCAAAAACCGGGGCTACCTCACCATCTCCGCCATCCTTAAGCAGGCTCCGCATAAAGTGCAGATCTTCGGTAACAATCTCCGAACCTTCACTCATCAAAACCGCCCGTTCGATACAGTTCTGCAACTCCCGCACATTTCCCGGCCAAAGGTGCTTTTGCAGAAAACCAGCCGCATCAGGATGCAGGGTTGTCGTATTCTTCTTCAAATCACCCGCAAATTTACGAATAAAACTCACCGCCAACAAAGGAATATCTTCACGCCTTTCACGCAAGGGCGGGATATGAACATTGATCACATTGATCCGGTAAAAAAGATCCTCACGAAAATCACCGTCCTGAATAATTTTTGCCAGATCTTTATTCGAGGCCGAGATAATCCGTGCATCCACCTTGATGGTTTTATCACCGCCTAAACGTTCAAACTCTTTCTCCTGCAAAACCCGTAAGAGCTTGGCCTGGGTACCAAGACTCATATCACCAATCTCATCGAGAAAGAGGGTGCCCCGATCCGCCTGTTCAAAGCGGCCAATGCGCTGACGGCTGGCTCCGGTATAAGCCCCTTTTTCATGACCAAAGAGCTCACTTTCAAGCAGATTATCATGGAGTGCCGCACAGTTTACCTTAATAAAACCTTTCGCCGCCCGAGGGCTGCTGTAGTGAATTGCTCCGGCCACCAGCTCTTTACCGGTGCCGGTCTCTCCGGAGATCAGGATACTGGCATTACTGTTGGAAACCTTATTTAAAAGATCAAAGACCTCCTGAATAGCTGAACTTTCACCAATAAAGTTCTCGAAACGATAAATGATGTCACGTTCACCTCGAAGATAGGTCAATTCATGCTCATAAAGGCGGACTTTAAGGGCTTTTTCCAGCCGCAAACAGAGTTCATCAAGACCGTAAGGCCGCTGAATAAAATCCGCCGCCCCGGCCCGCATCACCGCCGCTACATCATCAACCGAACTAGCAGAAGCCATCAAAACAACAACCGTTGAAGAGAGGATTGCATCCTGACCCAAAAGAAATTCAACGCCACCGCCCGGCAACAAAGCAACCTCAGCCAAAATTAGCTGATAGGAGGATTTTTTCAAAGCCGTCCGGGCTTGATCTCCGCTCTCAACCTCTTCGACATAAAAATCGAGCCCCCGTAAAACGGCAGCGGTCTCCTGTCGAACCCGACTTTTACGATCGACTATCAGAATCCGACCGGCCTGTCCCATAGACCTCCCCTTTACTCCCACTCGATTGTCCCCGGAGGTTTAGATGAAATATCGTAAACCACCCGATTGACACCCCGCACCTCATTGATAATCCGGTTGGCAATACGCCCCAGAAGATCATAAGGCATCCGCACCCAATCAGCTGTCATGCCATCGACACTGTTAACCGCTCTTAAAGCTATAACTTTCTCGTAGGTACGCTCATCACCCATGACGCCTACGGTTTTCACCGGAATGAGTACGGCAAAGGCTTGCCAGATCTCATTATAGAGACCGGCTTTACGAATCTCTTCAATGAAAATGGCATCGGCCTGACGCAGGATATGGAGACGAGCTTCGGTTATCTCTCCAATCACGCGTATAGCCAGACCCGGCCCCGGAAATGGTTGACGATCAACTACCTCTGAGGGCAAACCAAGTTCTCGACCGACTTCTCGCACCTCGTCCTTAAAAAGCTCCCGTAAAGGCTCAACCAGATCAAGCTTCATATGTTCAGGCAGACCGCCGACATTGTGATGACTCTTGATTACAGCTGAAGGCCCCTTGAAAGAGACACTCTCAATAACATCGGGGTAGAGGGTTCCCTGGGCCAGAAAACCGACCCCCTCGATCAAGTGGGCCTCGTCTTCAAAAACCCGGATAAATTCATTACCGATAATCTTGCGTTTCTTCTCTGGATCGGTTACCCCGACCAGAAGATCGAGAAAACTCTGACCGGCATCAACATAACGCAAGTTAATGCTAAAGTGCCGGCCAAACATCTCCTGTACTTCCTCAGCTTCACGATGGCGCAAGACCCCGTTATTGACAAAGATACAGGTGAGCTGGTCTCCTAAAGCTTTATGCAGAAGCAGTGCCGCCACGGACGAATCAACCCCTCCGCTTAAGCCCAAAATAACTTTGCCGGAACCGACCTGAGCCCGGACTTCGGCAATGGTGGTCTCGATAAATGAATGCATGCTCCACCAACCGTGACAGTCACAGATGGAGAACAGAAAGTTCTTTAAAACCTGTCGCCCCGACGTTGTATGAGCCACTTCGGGATGAAACTGCAACCCCCAGGCTTTTCTTTGCGGATTGGCAAAAGCGGCAATCGCGGCATTCTCGGTCTCCCCGATAGCGGAAAAACCCTCCGGCAGGACAAGCACTTTATCACCATGGCTCATCCAGACCTGTTCCGGAAAATTTAAACCCTCCCACAGGGGGTCATCCTTTAACGAAGTCAGGCTTGCCATCCCGAATTCGCGCTGCTCGGAGTGACCAACCGTACCGCCGAGCTGTCCGGCAATCTCCTGCATACCATAACAGATCCCAAGAATCGGTATCTCTAGTTGAAAAACCCCTTTATCGACATGGGGGGCGCTGCTGCCATAATTACTGGCCGGACCGCCGGAGAGGATAACCCCCCGAGGACAAAAAGCTTTAATCTGCTCCAAAGAGAGATTATAGGGATGAATCTCGCAATAGACCTTATGCTCACGAACCCGTCGGGCGATAAGCTGGGTGTATTGAGATCCAAAATCAAGAATGAGGATCTTCTCCTCATGAATGTCATGCTGCTGCATTATTTTTTTCCTAATCCAATCTGTAATTGGGTGCTTCTTTAGTAATAATCACATCGTGGACGTGGCTTTCACGCAATCCGGCGGGAGTAATCCGCATCATGGTAATATCATGACGCAAACTGTCAATCGATGCACAGCCGGCGTAACCCATTCCCGAACGTAAACCGCCCAGCAACTGGTAAATACTGGAAGAGAGATGCCCCTTATAGGGTACACGACCCTCAATCCCTTCAGGAACCAGTTTTTTCTGATCAACTCCTTCCTGAAAATAGCGGTCTTTGCTGCCCATCTGCATAGCTCCGAGAGAGCCCATACCACGATACATTTTATAACTGCGACCCTGATAAAGAATAGTTTCACCCGGGCTCTCCTCGGTTCCGGCAAAGAGAGAACCGATCATAACCGTCTGAGCTCCTGAAGCAATCGCCTTAACTACATCCCCGGAAAATTTGATACCGCCATCAGCAATTATCGGCACGCCAAACTCTTCCGCCACCTGGCTGCAAGCCATCAGGGCGCTGACCTGAGGCACCCCGATCCCGGCCACAATTCTGGTCGTACAGATTGAGCCGGGGCCAATCCCAACCTTGATCGCATCAGCCCCGGCTTTAATCAAGGCTTTAGCTCCGGCCGCCGTCGCCACATTACCGACAATCAACTGACAATCAAAAGTTTTGCGAGTCGCCTCAACTGCCTCCAACACTCCCCGGCTATGACCATGCGCGGTATCAATTACAATCACGTCAGCCCCGGCTTTGAGCAGGGCCGCAATCCGGGCTTCACGATCATCAGAAACCCCAACCGCCGCGCCAACCCGCAAGCGTCCTCTTACATCCTTACAGGAATCGGGATATTTGCGCGTCTTTTCTATATCTTTGATCGTAATCAAACCCTGCAACCGATTCTGGTCATCAACCACGAGAAGCTTCTCTATACGATGTTCATGAAGCAACACCTTGGCCTCCCCCATAGAGATCCCCTTAGAAACTGTAACCAGATTATCTTTGGTCATAACATCAAAGAGCGGGCGATCCATGCGCGTTTCAAAACGGAGATCACGGTTGGTGACAATCCCGACCAGTTGATCCCCATCAACGATCGGCACCCCGGAGATATGGTATTTCTCCATTACCTCAAGGACTTCATGAACCTTGTGATCCGGAGCCATGGTAATGGGGTCAACAATCATTCCACTTTCCGACTTCTTGACCTTATCAACCTCGAAAGCCTGGGACTCAATTGACATATTCTTGTGAATAATGCCGATACCCCCTTCACGAGCCATACAGATGGCTGTCTTGGACTCGGTCACCGTATCCATCGCCGCACTGAGCAGAGGGGTATTGAGTTTGATATCACGAGTCAACCAAGTCGAAAGATCAACTTCATTAGGCAGGATATCGGAAAAATTGGGCTGGATCAGGACATCATCAAAAGTCAGTCCGGTCATAATTTCTTCAGGTTTCATTTCATATCTCCAGCAAAAAATTTTGCCGCCAATTCAACTTCATCCCGGCTCCCGATATATACCGGGCTACGCTGGTCAATATCATAACAGTCAAGATCAAGGATGGCTCGACGCCCGTCGGTAGCGGCTCCGCCGACAGCCTCCATCAGGTAGGCCATAGGATTAAGTTCAAAAGGAAGACGCAACTTCCCATGTTTGGCAGTGGCGGTTCCAGGATACATGAAGAGACCCCCGCCTTTAAGAAGAATCTGGTTGATATCGGGGACAAAACCACCACTGTAACGCAACTTGTAACCCTCATCCTCAAGCTTCTTAACAAATTTTTCATGTTCTAACGAATAGTCACACCGCACCCCGCCGGGACTGTAAATATTCCCCTGCTTTTTTACCGTCAGATACTCGCGGGTCAGAACATACTCACCTAGGCTGTTCAAGGTAAACTCATGCACCCCGTTACCGGCACCATAAACCAAAGTCGTTCGCGGGCCATAAACCACATACATGGCCCCTACCTGGTGGCGGCCACTCTGTAGAGGATCATCACCGGCATAAATCGCCACAATAGTACCCACGGAAAGATTGACATCAACCAGGGAAGAGCCATCTAAAGGATCGTAACAAACCGAATAACCACCGGCTTTACTCTTACGATCAAAAATAATTATCTCACTCTGCTCCTCTGAGATTATACGACTGACGCGACCTGTATGATCCAGCCGATCCTTGATAATCTCATCGGCCAGCACATCCAGGGCCAGCTGGTCTTCACCGTAGAGATTACTGGTCCCGGCCAAACCCAGATCACCGGTGCGCATGGCGTGATTGACATACTTTGAAGCAACCCCGACCTCATAAATAATACTGGCCAACCCCATTTCAATCCCGCTTTTCATGAGATGGTTCCAGAGACCGCGTTTGACATGTTTTATAATATTCATAATTTTTCTCCGGCGATGGTTTCGCATATATTAAAACAGTGATCGCCGATTTTCTCAAAGTTGGTCAGAATATCGATAAAAATCAAGCCCGGCACCACTGAACAACGATCTTCGCACAAACGTTCAATGTGCCGATTACGATAGCGATCTTCCAAAGAGTTGATACTCCCTTCGAGGCCTCTGGCCAAGACCATGAACTTCTCTTGATCACCCTTTTCCAGGCCGCTTATCACCAACTCTAAAAACTCCCTGGCCTTCTTCTTAATATCGGCAATCTCTTCGACGGCTTCGGGGCTGAACACGATCTTCTGATCCTGCATCCTTTCCACCAGCCGAATCAAATTTTCACAGTGGTCCCCCAAGCGCTCCAGATTATTGACAATATACATAGTCGCATTAACTTCGCGCGATATTTCCGGAGTCGTAGACAGCTGACTCACATTAACCAGAAAATCGGTAATCTCTTTTTGCAACATGTCGATAGTGTTTTCCTTACGAAAGACCTTTTCGACCAGTTTCAATGAATAGTTTTCGAAACACTCCATGGTCTGATCGAACATCCGTAGACAGAGATCAGCCATCCGAGTGGTCTCTTTATGGGCCTGAGCCAGAGCCAAAGTCGGTGTATCAAGGACTCGGTTATCGAGGTAACGCAAATGGTAAGTGCTCTCCTCTTCATCGCCAGCGGGCACCATCCAAATACAAATTTTGGCAAGGAGGCCAACCAACGGCAGAAAAAGCAGACAGTTAAAGACATTAAAAAAAGTATGGGCATTGGCAAGATGGCGGGCGATAAACGGTTTATCCCCTAAAGCCATCCCATACTCGGCCACCTGCTGAGCCCCGGTCACCACCATTTCGGGATCACCCGGTGTAAAATTATTCACCAACCGGGCAAAAAAAGGAAAAAGCATAAGCATATAGACAACCCCTAAGACATTAATCATCATATGGGCTCGGGCCGCTCGTTTAGCCGGAACATTAGTACCAATACTGGCCAAAAGAGCTGTGATAGTGGTGCCGATATTCTCACCTAAAATCAAACCCAAACCACCTTCAAAGGTCAGGGCACCGCTGGCCGCCAGGGTCATGGTGATGGCAACTGTGGCGCTGCTGCTCTGTAAAATAATAGTCAGCAAAGCTCCGGCCAATACCGCCACGATATGATTATGGCTGAAGGAGACAAAAGCTTCCTGGAAAAAAGGCTGGGTTTTGAGACAGGCAAGGCCGTCTTTCAAGACATCAAGACCGTAAAAAAGCATCCCGAAACCGAGCAGAATTTCACCGAAATACTGCCAACGCCGGTTCCTGGTAAAGAATTTCAGGGCCACCCCGATGCCTATCGCCGGCAAAGCATAATGATGCACCTTGAAAGCGATCATCTGACCGGTTATCGTAGTCCCGATATTAGCTCCGAGGATCACCCCGATAGCCTGCATCAGATTCATCAAACCGGCATTGACAAAACCGACCACCATCACGGTCGTAGCGCTGCTGCTCTGGACAATCGCGGTTACCGAAGCACCGACCATAAAAGCGGAAATTCGGTTGGTTGTCAGTTTCTCGAGGACTAGCCGCAAGCGGTTCCCGGCGGCTTTTTGCAAACCTTCCGACATGATTTTCATGCCATAAAGAAAGAGCCCGAGACCGCCAAGAAAAGCGAACACCATCCCTTGAATCATTTAAACCAACTCCGTTACGATTTAAGTTTATCCAGGATTTTTTATTTGCACCACGAAGACACGAAGATCACGAAGTTAAAAAGCCTTTTTTCGTGCCCTTTGTATCTTCGTGGTAAAAAATATTTTTTGCCGGGTTATTACCTACTTAACAAGTTCCCGCAAAGCGACGATCTCAACCCCAACCTGTTCTGCCATCTCCGAGAGGGTGCCGAGGGCGGCCACAGTCTCAGGATAGGGATGACCGATACCAATGGCACTGCCCTTAACCCTGGCAATCTCGACAAGAGCTCTGAATTGCTCAATAATATGCTCTTCATCCGGCACATTATCAAGAAAAATATCCCGTTGCAGAGCCGGGATACCAGCCTCTACGGCTTTCTTGTAAGCAACCGTATCGGCAATTGTACGACTGTCTAAGAAAAAAAGGTTGCGGCCCTTGAGAATCTTCATAACCTGGGCCATCTTCTGCGAATCTGCGGTCAATCGTGAACCCATATGATTATTGACCCCGATAATCCCCGGCAGAGATTGCAGGTTCTCAATAAGAACAGCACTAAGCTCTGCTTCCCCCATCGTGCTGAGCAGGGCTCCCGGCCCCGGATCTACCGACGGATAACCGCGCGGCTCCATCGGAGCATGAAGGATTATGTCCCGATGGTGATCAGCGAAATAAGCCGCCACTCTAGTTGAGTTTTCCAAGCGGGGAAATATCGCAAAAGTCAAAGGTAAGGGCAAAGCCGCTAACTCGGCGGCCCTTTCCAGATTACGACCCAGATCGTCGATAACAATTGCCAGCCGCGGCCGGTCGGGCTTCGCCTCCAAAACCGGCTCTTGACTCGAACCGATAAAACTGCCGACCACCACAACCTCTTCGCCGTCAAGGATCAGGAGGTTAAGAACTCCGGTATTTTCATCAAGATGGATCAGAATCCGGAGATTAAAATCCCGGGCTAGAACTTCCTTCTCAACCTCCAACAACAGCTCTAAAAAGTCAAGATCATGACACTCCCACTGCAGCTTCACCCGAGACCATTCATGCGTCCCGCTGCGCATTATCTCCCATCGTCGACTGACAACAATTGGGGGTTGACATGCGGCCACCCTTTTTTCCATCCCGGCCAGTGCTTTTGCCAGCCCCTCCCGAGTCCGGGGCTGCGAACTAACTGAAGCCGGACAAGATAACGGCTGCCTACAGGATTGAGGCAAATCCGAAATCAACCGACCGGCCACCAGATAACCCAGGAAAAAGAAAAGCGAGGCCCCGCCCAACCAACCGACAAGGATCAGCAATCTCTGCCTGAAAGCTACCGGTTTGCACTCTTCTCCTTTCATTACAACCGTCGACTACTGATCGCCAAGCTGTTTAAACACCTGCCAACCCTGAAGCAATTCCACGGCCCGCAGGATCTGAATATCATCGCGCCACTCTCTTTTTAAGTCATTGGCTTTGTCTACAAGGGTCTCACTCTTCTCTTCACCCTGATCTTTTCCGTCAACCGGCTGCTCTTTGAGTTTTAACTGCTTTTCAGACTTTGGTTGCTCTTCCGGTTTTAACTGCTCTTCCGGTTTTTCGGGATGACCGCTTCCGTTCTCAAAATGACCTTTGAGATCCTTCTCTTTAAGGTGATGCATGATGCCTTTCTTCTGATCTTGTCGAACTACCGTACCAGCTTCGACCAGAACATCAGGCTCAATCCCTTTAGCCTGTATCGAGCGACCACTCGGAGTATAATAGAGCGAAGTTGTCAAACGCACGGCTGATCCATCCTCAAGCGGAATTATGGTCTGCACCGAGCCCTTACCAAAGCTCGGAGTCCCCATCACCAGGGCTCGCTTATGATCCTGCAAGGCCCCGGCCACAATCTCCGAGGCACTGGCACTGCCGCCATTGAGCAGAACCACAATCGGATAGTCTCCCTCAGTGCCATCATCATAGGCCTGATAACGCATATTCTGTTTGCTGATCCGACCGTCGGTATAAACAATTAGACCTGATTTGAGAAAATAGTCCGAGACCTTAACCGCCTGTTGCAACAAACCTCCTGGATTATTGCGCATATCAAGCACCAAGCTGGTGATCGTATGCTTCTCTTTAAGCTCTTTCATTTTACGATTGAGATCAGTATAAGTCCGAGACTGGAACTGAGTCAGGCGAATATAGGCAATATCGTCGGTCAACATTTTACTTTTGACGCTGACAACCTTGATAATATCACGAATAATTTTGATATCAAGTAACGCATTGAGCCCTTGACGCATAATCGAGATTGTAATCTCGGTATCTTTAGGGCCGCGCATCTTCTTGACCGCCTCCATCAAGGTCATATCCTTACTCAACTCACCATTAATCTTGATAATCCGGTCTCCGGCTTCAACTCCGGCTCGAAAAGCCGGGGTATCTTCAATCGGTGAGACCACGGTCAAGACCCCGTCGCGGATCGTGATTTCAATACCTAGACCACCAAAAGAACCGGTCGTCTCAACCTGCATCTCCTTAAACATATCGGGCGGCATAAAACTCGAGTGAGGATCAAGATCAGAGAGCATACCTTTAATTGATCCGTATACCAGTTTCTTGATTTCAACCTCTTCAACATAATTTTTCTGTACCAGACTCATGGTATCGGTGAAAAGTTTTATGTATTCATAGGGGCTCTTGGCATCATCAAGGCTCTGAGCCTCTTCCCGTGCCCGGGAATCACCTTGCAAAACCCCAAGATGAACCACTAGAAAGGCGGCAATCGCAATGATCACGCCGAAAATTATCGATTTACCTTTATTTCTTTCAACCATCTTCAGAAACCTCCAAAAGATTGACAAATAAGAACTTGAAACAAGGGAAGTATCCGATCTTCCGCTGCCTTTAATTTCAGTACTTTTTTCAGAAAAATTTTCCATCAACCCAACCCGGCTGAAGATAAACGGTCAAGAAATTATCGTCTTTTTCACCCTTCACCTTTCACCCTTGATGCCCTCGTAAAAAGTCACGGGATGGCTAAGTAAAAATTTCGATAGACAAGATGTTGTGGTTTTTCAGGCGCGAGACCATACATGTAGTATGTCGAGTGCCTGAAAAACCACAACAGCGCAGTAGATCGGACTTTTTACGACGCCATCACCCTTCACCCTTTCAACCCTCTCTACAACTGTGAAACCCAGGTCAGCGGATCCTCCGGAATGCCTCCTTTACGAATCTCAAAATAAAGAGAGGAGGCATCGGAAAGAACCCCTCGACCAACCCGACCAATCATATCCAAGCTCTGCAAATGGTCATTAATCCGACAGGCAAATTCATCAAGATGAGCATAGATGGAGTAGTAGCCGCCTCCATGATCGACCACCAACAAATTACCGTAGCCCTTCATCCAGGAGGCAAAAACCACCCGACCATCATGAACAACCTTGACCGGGTCTCCGAGACGAGCTTCGATCTCGATACCTTTGTTACTGGTAACCGTCGCAAAACGGGAGTCCTTTTCGAGCCCGAAAAAACTTATCACGACCCCCTCCACCGGCATCGGCAAACTACCCTTGAGAGAGGCAAAGTCGGTTTCCGGCAGACCGGTTGCAAGGGTCATTTTTTTCAACCTTGCCGCGACTCTTTCAAGCTCGACAACAAGTTCCTTGTGAGCCTTGACCTGATGCTTGAATTTATACAGCAACTCATTTTTTTTGGCAATGTTTTCTTCTAGTTCAGCCATTTTGTCTGCTTGTTGCTGTTCCAGGCGAGCCAGAAAGAGACGACGTTTATAAAGTTCCTGACGCCGGCTTCTAACTTCCTTAAGCAAGCCCGTACAGGACTCCTGCAACTGCCGGTCGGCAGCCAATACCCGGCGCCCATAGACCAGAGCATTAAGCTTTTCGGTCAGATCGGCATCACTATCGAGAAAATCGAGCCATTTACCTGGCGGTTGACAATAACGAATCTTTAGACGACAACAAAATTTATGGAGAAGCTGCTCTAAAGACTCTTCGAGACGAGCCGCTTCGACCTCCTGTTCCGCCACCTGCAATCCGGCCGATTGCCCTTCTTTGGTCAAAGCCTCAAGCTCCCCCTGGAGAGCTAACCGCCAACGATTGAGGTCATCGATCTCCTGGAGAACCGAACCATGCCGCGACCGGGCTTTAGCTTCCTGCTTACGCTCCTTGATAATTTGTTCATTAAGCGTTCGCAGGTCGCGGTCGGCATCCCCAGCCCCGATCTCCTGAGCCCAGACCCGACCCGAAATTTGTAGTTGGGCCGGCAATCCTGAAAAAATCAGCAACAAAATTAAACAGAACTTTTTCATTTTGAATACTAATCCTGACGAATCCAGCGAGTGGAGAGGAGAAAACCAGCGATTCCGAGAATGGTTCCAAATAGGAGAAACAGTAACATAGGGAGGGCAGTAAAAAACTTAAGCTGCGGAGCTATCGACCAATGTGGAGCCTGCAACTGGAGCCAGAACCTAAAGTATCGAAACCCGGTATAGGCAAACCCCAGTGCCAGAGATGACGCCACCGACCCCTGAAAAATCCCTTCAAAGAAATATGGCAAAGCGATAAAACTACGCGTCGCCCCGACCAAGTGCAATACCTTGATAGTTTCACGGCGGGCAAAAAGTGAAAGTCGAATCGTACTGGCCACAATAAAAAGGGTTATGGCCGAGAGAAAGGCGGCAAAAATAAAACCGAAGTATTTAACCATTTTGAGCAGCGAGAACAGCTGCTGCAGCCAGTGGCTGCCATAAGCAACCTCATCGACCCCAACTTGTCTTTGCAGTTGTCGGGCAAGACGTTCGACGTCATCGACATCAGCAACTTCAGAATCGAGGAAAAGTTCAAGGGAGGCCGGTAAAGGGTTTTCAGGCAGGCCTGAAAGAAAGTCGGAATCTTCCCCCAAAGTTACTTTGAAATTTTCCAGAGCCTGTTCTTTGGAGACATAATTAAAACGTATGACTTCATCAAGTTCGCGGCAATAATTTTTCAGCTCCGACATCCTCTCGACATCGATACTATCATCCAGATAAACGACAATCCGCAAATCAGCCCGCCAGACGGAAACAATCCGGGCAACATTACTGTAAGCCAGAAAATAGAGGGCCAACAGTAACATGGCTAACGAAATAATCGAAATCGAGATCAGATTAATAACCGGATGACGACGAATATTATTAACCGTCAGTTTAAACAGCGGATAGATATAGTCTTGGGTTTTGGCCATAGAAATAAAATCTAATTACTTTAAGTTAAAGCGGGTAGCATTGAACTTTGCTTCGCTCTCACTAACGGGGTCACATCTTGACAAATGGCGGATTAAAACTTTGATGAACTCGTAAAAAGTATTTGGATGGCTAAGTTAAAATTTCGATAGACAAGATGTTGTGGTTTCCCAGGCGCGAGACCATACATGTAGTATGTCGAGTGTCTGGGAAACCACAACATCGCAGGATATCGGAACTT
>DAOVTG010000215.1 GCA_030633185.1 Deltaproteobacteria bacterium | reverse complement strand
CTCAAAAGCACCAAAAGCGAACTTGGCATCACTATACTCATCGGCACCGGCCGGTGAAACCCCGCCAAAACTGAAAAACAGTATTATCAAAAATAAAGGGATGAACAAGCTGGAACGAATTAAATTAAACACCATATCGGCCTTTTTTTAGAAAAAATATTAAATCCTAAGCCGGATGAACCGGGAACTAAGAGTACGGTCTCACCGAAAGCCGGTTTTCTACAACGACGCCGGGCTTTGGTCAAGTGGAATCTTTTAGATTGACCCGTTTGCCCCCCTATCTCTTTTCTTGACATCGAAGCTCCGCATGAACTACTAAGACCGCATGTCTACTATTCTGGTTATAGGCTGCGGCGGTTTTCTCGGCGCTATCAGTCGCTATCTGGTCTCCGGATGGGTCTATACCATCTTCGGCACGAGTATGCCCTACGGCACCCTGACCGTCAACCTTGTCGGCTCTTTCCTGTTGGGTATTATAGCTCAACTCGGCCTGACCGGAAATTTTCTCAGCAGCTCCGCAAACTCATTTCTCGGCATCGGTTTTCTTGGGGCCTTTACGACCTTTTCAACCTTCAGTGTCCAGACCCTGGAACTACTTGAAAGCGGCAGCCTCTTAAAAGCTCTGCTCAACATTTTCTTAAACCTCTTACTATGCCTGATCGGAGCCTGGGGCGGCCTTACCTGCGGCCGACTTTTCTCCTAAGACTAACCACTCCTATCCAGTTAACCTGACCCAACCTCACAACGTCAACAAAACTACTTCATCTCGACTGATTAAACTCTGTAAAATTTTTAACATCTCGGTAATTGCCGCTTGACATTTACTACATGTTGTGTTTTAAGGTCTCCCCCAACCCAACATATAGTGTTTTAATGGCAAAATTGATAAATCAATGGAACTCTTTAAAATTATTCAATTTTAATTAATTACAGACAAAAAAGGGACTCACCATGGGAAAAGAAGTCAAAAAAGAAAAACCTATTCCAAGCCTACCGAAGTCGGCAACCATGCCTCAGTTCAGCAACAACGCAGTGACTGTTTTAGAGCGCCGTTACCTGAAAAAAAACGAGGACGGAGAGGTGATTGAAGAACCTAAAGATATGCTTTGGCGGGTCGCTTGGACAATCGCCGAAGGTGAAAAGCCGTTTGAACCTGAAGCCGACATCAAAAAACTTGCCGTAGAGTTCTATGAAATGATGGCCAGACTTGAATTTCTGCCCAACTCCCCGACCCTGATGAATGCCGGCCGAGAACTAGGCCAGCTCTCGGCCTGCTTTGTCCTGCCCATAGAAGATTCAATGGAGAGTATTTTTGAAGCGGTCAAACAGACCGCTCTGATCCATAAAAGCGGCGGCGGCACCGGTTTTTCCTTCTCCCGCATCCGCCCCAGTAACGATTTGGTGCACTCAACCAGCGGCATCTCCAGCGGGCCGCTCTCTTTCATGAATGTTTTTGATTGTGCCACTGAAACTATCAAACAGGGAGGCACCCGACGCGGCGCCAACATGGCGATCTTGAGGGTTGATCATCCCGATATTATGGACTTTATCAAGGTCAAGGCGGACTTGACTAAACTCCAAAACTTCAACTTGTCGGTAGCCTTGACCGATGAATTTATGGCCGCCTTAAAAACTGATGACGACTACGACCTTGTCAATCCCCGTAATAAAGAGGTCATCAAGCGCCAGAATGCCCGCAAAGTCTTTAAACAGATTGTCAAACAGGCCTGGCTCTCAGGCGAGCCCGGCATTATCTTTATCGACCGCATCAACGCCGACAATCCAACTCCCCAGGTTGGCACTATCGAAAGCACCAACCCCTGCGGCGAACAGCCCCTGCTGCCGCATGAATCCTGCAATTTAGGCTCCATTAACCTGGCCCGCATGGTCAGTGACGACAGCATCGACTACGACAAACTCGGAAAAGCGGTAACCACTGCAGTTCATTTTCTTGACAACGTCGTTGACATCAACAACTATCCGCTGCCGATAATTGAGGAACAGACCAAGGCGAACCGCAAAATCGGCCTCGGCGTCATGGGTTTTGCCGATCTCCTGCTGCTTCTGGAAACCCCCTACTCCTCCCAGAAAGCCCGCGATCTGGCCGCCGAGATCATGGCTTTTGTTGACCGCACAGCCTACAACGCCTCAATTGAGCTGGCTGAAAAACGCGGGCCTTTTCCCAATTTTCCTGAAAGTACTTACGGTACTAAAAACCCGACGGTTCCGATTCGCAACGCCACCCGCACAACCATCGCTCCGACCGGTACAATCAGTATCCTGGCCGGCTGTTCGAGCGGGGTCGAGCCGATCTTTGCCCTAGCTTTTTTACGCCGGGTCATGGACGATGATGAGCTTTTCGAAGTCAACCCGATCTTCGAGAGTGTCGCCCGTAAAAACAACTTCTTCAGCCACGCTCTGGTCAAAAAAATCGCCCATAACGGCAGCTGCCATAACCTGGATGAAATTCCGGAAAAATTTCGCCTCTTTTTCGAAAGTGCCCACGATATCACGCCGCATGACCACATTGAGATCCAGGCCGCTTATCAGAAACATACTAACAACGCGGTCAGTAAAACGATCAATTTCGCCCATGATGCGACCATCGAACAAGTCGAAAAAGCCTATCTAATGGCCTATGAAAGCGGTTGTAAAGGGGTCACTATCTATCGGGATGGTTGTCGCGAAAACCAGGTTCTCAACATCGGCAAAACCGACACTAAACACACCGCCGGAGTTGCTGAAAAACCAACTAAAAGGGATCGACCCCAGGCTCTGGTCGGCCGCACCTACCAGATGTCAACCGGCTGCGGGCCGCTCTATGTAACTATAAACGATGATGAAAAAGGCCTAGCCTTTGAACTTTTCAACACCATCGGTAAAGCTGGCGGCTGCGCCGCCAGCCAGAGTGAGGCAATCGGTCGCCTGGTCTCTTTGGCCTGGCGCAGTGGTCAGCAACCGGAACCGATCATCAAACAACTGATCGGTATCAGTTGTCATAAACCAGCCGGTTTTGGCGAAAACCGGGTCACCTCCTGTGCCGATGCCATCGCCCAGGCCATCCGCCACCATCTCGAAAAGAATAACGGCAAACGTAACCAGGCCTTACACGACGAAAACAATATGGCCTTCGGTGCCTGTCCCGAATGCGGCGGCGTCGTTGAACATGAAGGCGGCTGTATGGTCTGTCATACCTGTGGCTATTCGGAATGTGCGTAACAAGGAAGTACTCTCGAGGTGTGTACCCTTTTCAGACAGGGTCACACCCCAAGGGCAGATCATGTGATATTTTTTAGTACTAACGACTTAATCGGGAACTTACTAACCGGTTAAGGCTGGGGGATTCTGCACAAAGTCCGACATATTCGTTGTCCTGTCCTCCTCTGACCAGGTAACCCGATATGTATATTGATCATTTTTTAGCGGCATTTTCTACCTCCAGCCTTTCTATCGCAGTTAGTACTTATTTTTACCTGGTATTCGCGGTCTGCGTTTATGCAATAGTTTAAGTAAGCCGCTATCTCACCCAGTTTTCAACTTTTAATGATTTTATCCGTTTGAACTCTTTTTCATTGTTTGTGATCAGGGTTAAATTTTCGCTTAATGCGTGGGCCGCGATAAGCATATCAAGGGGGCCAATCACATTGCCATGCTTTTCCAGAAAAGAACGAATTTCCCCATAGGAAACTGATGCATTTTCATCATACGATATTATTTCAAATGGACCAAGAAACTCCCCCAGTCTCTTAATATTTTTCTTGATTTGTTTGCTTTTACACGCACCATATTGAAGCTCTGATACAGTTATCGATGATATGCAAATATTACCAATACCAATTTTTCTACACTTCTGAATAACTTCCGGGGGATGGCTATTCATGATGTATATGCAAATATTTGTATCAATCAAATACATCATCTAGACCTTCTCGCAGTTGCTGAGTTTCAGGCTGATTCCGTTCAACCATAAATGGTGAATCATATTTTTGTAAATTCCTTTCCCAAACATCCCATATCGTCTTATCTTTAGGTAAAAGCAGAACTCCTTCAGGTACTTTTTTTACATATACTTCTTTACCCTCAAATCGATATGATTTTGGCAAGCGTACAGCCTGACTTCGTCCATTGATAAAGAGTTTAGCAGTATCCATAATTACCTCCCTGGAAATTAATCCAATCTATACTATCCAGTATAGACCTACTTTTTTATCGTGTCAAGATATATACTTTTCAGGATATACTTTTATCGTTCACACATAACGCATGGGAAGTCTTTAGGCACTTTAGGGGTGATTCTTGTTCCCACTTTCTAACTGTTTCACAAAAAAACCAATATAAATACGGATGTAATATGGAAAGTCAACTTAAATTTCGACCCGATTCGGATCTTGAATTACCAAATCAGGAATCTGAAAGAACCAACTCGTAAATACGACGGCGTTTTAAGAAGGGGAATTCGGCCATCAGCAATTCGACCAGATCGCGATTGCTGTGACTTT
>DAOVTG010000117.1 GCA_030633185.1 Deltaproteobacteria bacterium | reverse complement strand
TGAACTCGTAAAAAGTATTTGGATGGCTAAGTTAAAATTTCGATAGACAAGATGTTGTGGTTTCCCAGGCGCGAGACCATACATGTAGTATGTCGAGTGTCTGGGAAACCACAACATCGCAGGATATCGGAACTTTTTACGCCCCGCAGGAAGTACTCTTGGGGTGCGACGCCATCAGTACTTCATCGATAACTTTGCCGAGCTCGTCAAAATTAAATGGTTTCGGCACCATCGCTGTAAACCCGTACTCTCTGAAATTGGCCATTACCGGATCATTAGAATAACCACTGGAGACGATTACTTTGGCTTTGCTATTAATTTCCAGTATTTTTTTGACAGCCTCTTGACCACCCATGCCTCCGGGAATTGTCAGATCCATAATTATTACATCCACCGGGGTACTGCTTGCTTGTAATTCAGTATAGAGTCGGATCGCCTCCGCACCATCTGAAACCACGACAACATCATGACCAAGGTGAGTAAGCATCTCTTCGGTTATCTCGCAGATGATCTCCTCATCATCCATAATCATTATCTTGCTACAGATTTTTTCCAAAGTGACTCCTTTTATCTTAGTTGGACAAGGTTGAAGTGGGCCGGTAGCCGGAAGATAAAGGGTGAAAACCGTTCTCTGACCGAGTACGGACTCTACGGAAATGTCCCCATTATGCTTGTTGATAATGGAGTGACAGACAGCAAGGCCCAAGCCACTGCCGGCGGTTTTGGTGGTAAAGTAGGGCTCAAAAATATTATCCAGAACTTCCGGTGCCATACCAACACCGTTATCTTTGACCTTGACCTGGACATATTTGCCACTTTTGAGCTTTGCCGGAAGGAGCTGTTTGTGGATGTCAATATTAGAGCAGCTGATTTCAATCGTACCGCCATCGGGCATGGCTTGTTTGGCATTGAGGATCAGGTTTTGAATGACTTGACTAATCTGTCCAGGATCGACATCAGCCGCCCAGAGATCATCGGCAAGATTGTAGATGCATACAACATTACTGCCGCTCAAAACAAAATTTGCCGGTTCCGTGATTAGCTTCTTCAGAGATGTTTCCTCTCTTGCCGGCTCACCACCTTTGGCGAAAGTAAGCAGTTGTTGGGTGAGCCCTTTTGCCCGGAGGGCCGCTTTTTCAGCTGCACCGACAAGTGCATAGGGCTTACTATCTCGGTCAATAAACTCTCTGGCGAGGCTCAGGTTGCCGATAACCGCTACCAGGATATTATTGAAATCATGAGCTATGCCGGCAGCCAACACTCCGACCGATTCCAGCTGCTTGACTTTGAGCAGTTCTTTTTCCCGGAGCAGTTCTTTAGTTACGTCACGAAAGACCAGAACCGTACCGATAATTTTGTTCTCCTGGTTACGAATCGGTGCACCACTGTCGGCAATATTTCGTTTAACCCCGCTTTTATCAACTAAAACGGTATGATTGTCTAGGTTGATGATTTTGCCTGAAGCCAAGATTTTCTCAACCGGGTTTTCGCAGGGATCACAGGACTCTTCGTTGATAATCTTGAAAACTTCGGAGACCGGTTTGCCCTCTGCCTCTGCTTGACTCCAACCGGTTAGATGTTCAGCAATTTTATTGAGTAACACAACCTCGCCATTTGTATCAGACGCAATGACTCCATCCCCGATACTGCGCAAGGTTACCAGTAAACGTTCATGCTCAACGGCCAACCTTTTTTCCGCCCTCTCTTTCTCCTTGGTTCGTTCAGATATTGATAGAATCATCTTTTCAAAGGCAATTGACATCGTCCCGATTTCATCTTTAGATACATTCTTATTATACGTCTTGATCTTGCAACTGAGAGTGTTTAAGCTGTCCTGATGGTAGCTATTCATCATATTGCTGACGTCGATTATAGGTTGCAGAATCCACCGATTCGTAAAAACAAAATAAATTAGGCTGGTTATGGCGATAGCCATAATAAATATCCCCAGAAAATAGAGGATACTGTTTTTGAGTTGTTGTTGAAGGTATCTCTTGGTAATGCCGACCCTGATTAATCCTAAGGTGTTCCCATTCACACTTAGAGGGGTTAAAAATTCAGATTGTCCTCGGTTTAGATGATCTTGCTCGATTGAACCGGCAATACCTTGTCTGAAACGCTCCCCGATATCTTCAGAAGAAAGATTGAGTTTCGGGGTTTTACCGATCGAGGCAATGATTCGTGCGGTCGGGTCATAAATTTCAATATAGGCGATTTCCAGGTTTTTTCGATAAAGGGTTTCAATAATTTCACCGGTTCTATCGTAAGCAATCGTGTTTACCACAGGGTCTATACAGGTTGTTTCCAGGATTTCACGAATGAGTACTGATTTATTGACGAAAGCTTTTTCAAAACTACTCTTTTGCAGGTGATAATATGAAAGGATTATGAAGATAAAGAGCAATGTTATGGAGAGCAGATGTAACAAAAGAAGTTTGTCAAAAAGCCCGAACCCTGTTTTTGCGGTTATTTGTTTGATTTTCATGCTAGGATTACCGCTTTTGAGTTAATTCTAATGGATATTGGACTGTATTCTCGGCCGCTGCCGGAGGCCAGATGGTAACCATTCGACCTTCTTGAATCTGCACAAGTGCCATTTTATGACCGATATTCATTCCCCGGGCATCGTATTTTATCTTGCCGTAAAAAGTTTCGATATTCAATTGCCGGATATTCTGCAAAACCTCTCCGGCATCCAGGCGGTTACATTTTCCCAGGGCCAGTTGGTAGATCACACCGGTGGCACTGGATTGAGCATCCTGATAAGTTGGCAACTGCTCATATTTATCGACAAACTCTTTCACATAGTCGGCCGGAGTTCCGAAAACAGGCCCTTGAAAAGAACTTTCCGCAACCCATTGGGTTACTCCGATCATCCCTTCCGCTCCGGATCCAACATCTTTTACATAGTTGATTTCAGATGGCCCAATCGTCATGACTACGGCCTTGGGGCGCAACTCTTTGATTTTTGAGATTTGCAGGCTGAAATCAACAGCGTCCTGATAGTGACTTGTGAGAATAATAATGTCAGGTTGTTTATTTACCATCTCAAGCAGGTAGGGGAGAAAATTGGCGGTTTTTTCATCAACAATTTCGAAATATACCTCCTCAATATGTCTTGTGGCAGCCCAGATTTGAACCCCTTTGGCCACGCTTCTGGTAAAAAGTTTATCCGGGGTCAGTAAAGCATAGGTTTTTGGCGCTGGCTCGAGCTTTGATATCATGTCGAAAAAATCTTTAAACCACCAGCTGGCCGAAGTTTGAGTTGCGAATGTGAGGTGCTGATTCCGGGTGAAGATAGCGTCGGATGCACCCCCTGATTCAATCATGATTTTACCATGTTTTTCGGTTATTTCGCTGGCGGCCAAATTGAAACCACTGGTGAAAGGACCTAAAATAAAATCCACCTTATCTTCAACAATCAATCTCGTGATATTTTCTCTGACTTTTTCAATTTGGCTGTTATCATCGTAATATTTGATTTTGACCTGGTATGAATTGTTACCAATTTTTATACCGCCGTTTTTATTGACATGCTCCTGCCAGAGGTCGTAGCCTTCGATAACATTTCGACCCTCGACTCGAAAGCGGCCTGTTTTTGAGATGGATACACCGAAATAGATGGCTTTTCGGTTTGAGCGTTCAGGCAGGGGGGATAAATTGTAAGTAGAATCAGAACCGGCATTTTTAGTTATTTCTCGTTCTTGAGGAGTTCGTTCATCCTGTTGACTGATCAAGACAAACGATATTCCCAAAGTAATCGCCAGCAAAAATATAATCAGTATTTTTTTCTGCATAGATTCCTCTAAAATATATGTTGAACTAGTGTTTTATAGACGTTAACTGCATTTGTCAATAGCCATGTTTGATATATGGTTTTTAGTCGACCGGCCAAGAAACTTGAAAGTTGTGTTTATTATGGAATTTGGTAATGAAGGTGATGGTTAGCGACCCGGCCGGTTTTGTCGAAAGTGACTCCTTCCGCTTCAAGTAGAGCTCTTTTCATTTGAAGTCCACCCCCAAAACCGCCAAGAGTGCGATCGGAACGTATTACCCGATGACAGGGGATCAGGATGGGGAATGGATTGGTTGCCAAAGCGGTGCCGACGGCCCGGCTCGCTTTGGCTTTGCCGAGATGCGCGGCCAGGAGGCCATAGGAAGTGACACTTCCGTGTGGAATCGCATAGCCAGCTAGCAGTACTGTCTTCTGGAAAGCTAGGCAGGTCTCCAACCTGAGTAGTTCGAGGGAGAACTTGATCTCTTTTCCGGTCAGGTAGGCCACAATCTCAGAGCATATGGAATCTATTTCGGGACAGGAGGCGTAGGTGATGCCGGGATATAGTTCGGTCGTTTTTCGGTCAGTCGGGGAGGTGGGGCAGGAGATGATGATTTTGACGATCTGCGGCCGTCCATTAAGTTTCGACCAGATCAGAACTATAGGGCCATGGGATGAGGTCTCTATGATGGTTTGATGGATCACATATCCTTTCTAATGCGGGAACTATCCCGCAACCCAAACGGGCTTTATCGGCCCGCAAATAAGTACTCTTATCAGAATATTTTCTTGTTTTTTCAAACAGAAAATAACCTGTAAGGTACTAAAAAATCTTGAAAAGCCAGTATTTAAAATCGAAAAAATGGAGAACTTTCTGGGTGAACTCAACCTCCTGGACCCGGTTGGCCAGATCTTGGATTTCGCCGTAGTTATGGGCGATCCGGTGATCTTGAGATTTGTCGAGGCCGCCGTTAGCGATGAAGGTACGGATGGTTTCCAACTCCCCGGCATCAAGCCAGATGCCGTGATCTCCGCAAATGTCGATCATAACCCCCGATATTTCCTGAAAGTTTTTTTTCGTCATCGGAGTACCACAGCGAACACAGGAGAGATAGCTGGTTTCGGTTTGCAGGGCGGGGCGCTGATAACTTTTAGGTAGGTTCTGATCTTGATAGATGTCACGTTCCGAGGTCAGATAGGCGAACTCCTGACGATCGAACCAGAGACCGGCACATCGGGGGCAGATTTCAGCATCATTGTTGCGGTAGTCATAGGGTTCAAGGGCGATGTTGCAGCGCGGGCAGAAAGGGTCACAAGAGGCATCGGCAACGCGATTTTCCTGACCACAATGGGGACAGTAGCGGCTTTTAGGGCTTACTGGTTTACCGCAGTTCGGACAAGGCCAGGGAGATGTCATGTGGAATATCCTTTTATTAAATTCATATAACTAAGAGCGTTTTATCATTCGTCCCGCCCTCATAAAGAACGTAAATCTGGTTTTCTCCGAGGGCAGGTAGTAATCAAAACATAAGTTTTTTGGAAGCGGGATGATTGATAAAATGCTGTTGGACTGAGCCGCAGGACGGGGTTAACAAACCTTAAAAAAACTCTCTATGGGGTTTGTTTATAACTCTCTGATATTGCAAGTAAATACAAAAGTGGAAAAGTTTTTCTTTATTCAATAATCTTTTGTTTTTCATAGGATAATCTTCACTTTAGCAAATAAGTAAAAAATCAGCAATGTTTTTTCCGCGAAGCGGTTTAGTCCAACTCCGAATAAAATATTATTTTATCCTTGACAAGAGCACTTTCTTCGGCTAATAACCCTAGAAGAATGAGGCCTCATTCATTTTTCAGTATCGCATCGATCAGGCATATTTAAGGAGTATTTGATGAATCTGGTACAGATTTTTTTTGAACAGGCCCGGCGCTTGGGTGACAAAGCTGGATTAAAAGTTAAGCGTGATGGTGTTTATGTTGATATCAGCTGGAGTGAGTGGGCCGAAAATGTCGAAGCCGTAGCCGGCGGACTTTTGTCTCAAGGTTTGCAGACGGGTGCAAAAGTGGCTCTGCTTTCGGAAAATCGTCCCGAATGGACATATGCCGATCTCGCAATTCTGGCCTGTGCTTGTGCCGATTCTCCGATATATCCGACTAATCGGGCTCTGCAAGTCGAATATATTGTCAAAGATTCCGAAGCGGAGTTTCTTTTTGTTTCCACTGCCGAGCAGCTTGAAAAGGGGCTTGCGATCATTGGCAACTGTCCCGCATTGAAAAAGATTTTTGTTTTTGATGAGAATACTCCCAAAAACTTGCTCGAACATGAGCAAGTGATGAGTTTGACCGAGCTTATGAACGTCGGTCGTGAGTGGCTCAAAGACAAAGAGAAGGCCGAACGTCTTGAAGCGACTTGGCAAAATATTGATGCTCAAGATCTGGCAACCCTGATCTATACGTCAGGTACTACCGGTGATCCCAAAGGGGTCATGCTGACCCACAACAATTTTGTCAGCAATATAATTTCAACCAGTAAATGTGTTCGGGTCGATACGACCGACATCTTTCTTTCCCATCTTCCTTTAAGTCATGTTTTGGAACGAATGTCAGGCTATTACCTGCCGATCTACAATGGTTCGGTAATCGCTTATGCCGAATCGATTGAGATGGTTTCGCAGAATATGAGCGAGGTGCATCCAACTTTGATGATCAGTGTGCCGCGTCTTTTTGAAAAAATCTATGATCGTATTTATGACGGGGCTCAGCAGAGTACAGGGATTAAAAAGCAACTTGCTTTCTGGGCTTTTGGCGTTGCGGATCAGATCTCGGCCTGTAAACGTGAAGGTCGTAATCCCGGGAGCTGGTTGAATTTGCAGAACAGTTTGGCTAAAAAGTTGGTTTTTGCCAAACTCGGGGATAAGCTGGGCGGCAGTTTACGTTTTTTTGTCTCTGGAGGAGCCCCTCTGCCCCAGAAGGTCGCCGAATTTTTTTATGGTACCGGTTATCCTATATATGAAGGCTATGGTCTGACGGAAACCTCACCGGTAATGACGGCCAACTATCCTTCACAGATTAAATTCGGCACTGTGGGGCGGCCGATCGAGGGCGTTGAGGTCAAGATTGCCGAGGATGGTGAAATCCTTACCAAAGGGCCTAGTGTAACCACTGGTTACTACAATAACTCGGCGGCTACCGCTGAAGCTTTTGTCGACGGCTGGTTCTGTACCGGGGATGTCGGTGAACTTGACAGCGATAATTACTTGAAAATCACCGATCGTAAAAAAGATATTATTGTTACCGCAGGAGGGAAGAATATCGCCCCCCAGCATCTCGAAAACCTGCTCAAAACAGATAAATATATTACTGAAGTGATGCTTCATGGCGACCGTAAAAAATTCATTTCAGCCCTGTTGGTGCCCGATTTCGAGAGGGTTGAAGCGTACGCCTTGAAAAATGATATCCTCTTTACCGATATCAAGGGTCTGCTTGAAAATCCGGAAATCCGGGCCATGCTCGGCCGGCGGATTGAGAAAGTTCAGCAGGAGTATGATATCCCCGGTTACGAGCAGGTCAAGAAGTTTGTCGTTATGAACAGCGAGTTTACAATGGACAATAACGAGGTGACTCCGACCTTAAAACTTAAACGTAAAATTGTAACTGCTAAATTTCAAAAGGAGCTGGATGCCCTTTATGAAGACTAAGCCAACAGGCCAAGGTTATCGGGAGGTTAAGGGGGTTCCCGATGATCCTCGCAAACGGGTAAAATACCTGGCGATTATTGAAGCAGCTCTGGAGGCTTTTTCAGAGTACGGTTATCATGACTGCCCGGTTTCAAAGATCGCCAAAAAGGCCAATGTTGCGGACGGTACGATCTACCTCTATTTTGCCAATAAAGAGGAGGTTCTGGTTTCCGTCTTTCAGGAGAAAATCTACCGAATGATCAGTGATGTTGAAAAATTGACCACTGGTTGCAGTGACGCTTGGGAAAAAATT
>DAOVTG010000068.1 GCA_030633185.1 Deltaproteobacteria bacterium | reverse complement strand
TACAGATGTATACAGATGTATAGATATGTATACTGTTATGGCTCTGTTAAAGGCTGAGTATAAAGACCTGGGTGCAAAAAGAATGGAAAAGAACGCTGAAGAGGAAGATATCCCTTTCTTTCAGCGGGATGCCAACAATATCTACAAAGTACCTGCGGTCCTGGTGATCGGTACAAGCTTTAAACCTCTCGGAATACCCCACTGTGGGGATTGTGGTTATCCGGACTGTCAGGCCTGTAGCCGGGAAGGGGAGGGGCGTTGCAATTTCAACATCATTGACCTTGGTATTGCCTTGGGCTGTGCCGTGTCGGTTGCAGCCCTACATCATGTCGACAACCGGATCATGTTCTCCTGCGGCAAAGCGATTCTTGAGCTGGGCATGATGCCGGCCGATATAAAAGTGGCTTATGCCATCCCGCTTTCGATTACAAGCAAGAGCCCCTTCTTTGACCGTTAGGATATTCGATAAAGTCAAGTTGCGTTATTTTCCAAACCTCCGCAATGCGGGGACTGGATTTTCGTAAGCTGCCATTGCCCAGAATGTAACTTAAAGTTTAACTATACGTTAAATCAATTACTACCGGCATCCTGTCCCCACGCGAAGCAGGGCGAAGCAAAAGTCGTCGGCGTTCTCGAATTTAAAGAAAGGTACCTGTTTGGTTCCGGGCATGCCGGGCTAGGTAAGAGGTTGCCCAGGGCGGAAATCGACAAGGTTAATGCGGATTTCTGATTTTCCCTGCCAGATATTTTCTTCCGCAGTGAAGGCCAAATCAAGATTTTCACCTGGTTGTGGGCAGGTACCGTCAAAATTAAAAGCAATTCCCGGCAGACGGGCATTCTTGTTATCAGCAAAAATAAACTTCATATGCCTTCGTCCGCTCTGGCCGATCGCTGTAGCTTTGATTAATTGCATTGAGGAAAGAATAAAGGCCGGTTCCGGATTGCCCTGGCCAAAAGGTTGGAGCAGCTCCAGCTCTTTGAGTAATTTATGGTTAACCTCATCTAGCTTGAGCCTGCCATCCAGCAGGAGTTCGGGAAACTCGGCCTGTAAAGACCCACAACCGGTCAGAAAATCTTCAATATGTGTACGCAAATTAGAGATATTTTCTTCCGCAACCGTTAAGCCAACGGCCTGTTCATGGCCGCCGAAACGGATCAAATGGGTTTGGCAGTGTTCAAGGATCTTAACCAGATTAAGACCGGGCACGCTACGTCCCGAACCTCTCCCGACTCCGTTTTCCAAAGCAATCAAAATGGTCGGCTTACCATAACTTTCAGCTATCCGGGATGAAACAATACCAACGACTCCCGGATGCCAGCTCTCTGAGGCCAGAAGAATCACTTTGGTCGTAGCCAGATCCTCATCCTTGGCAATAAGTTCATCGACATCGCGCTTGATATCTTTTTCAATTCGGCGACGACGCTCATTACACTCTTCAAGATGTTGAGCCTGCCTTGTGGCTACGGCTTGATCTTTAGTTAAAAAGAGTTCAACCGCAGTTGAGGCGTCGCTGATACGCCCAACCGCATTCACCCGCGGAGCTAGGCGAAAAGCCAGATCCCGAGCTTTTATCAGATGTCCCCGCTGAAAACGACAGGAAGTCAGCAGAGCCCGGAGACCCCGGCGATAGGCCTTGTTAATCTCGGTCAAGCCAAAGCTTACAAAAATCCGGTTCACACCGGTTAAAGGCATTACATCAGCAACTGTTCCCAAAGCGACCAGATCGAGATATTGAAGCAGATTTACATCCTTGGCCAGACCGGCTTTACGTAAACGTTGTCGTAAGGCCATCATCAGATTAAAAGCAACTCCGACACCGGCCAGATCCTTGTCCGGGTAGCGGCACTCTTTGAGATGAGGGTTAATAATGGCAAAAGCCGGAGGAGTCTGCTCCGGGATTTGATGATGATCGGTTACAATAATCTCAAGCCCCAACGAATTTGCCTCAACAATTTCTGCTAAATCAGAGATTCCGCAATCTACCGTGATGGCCAGATCGGCACCGGATAATTTTGCCTTTTTCACCGCCTCCGGATTAAGTCCATAGCCGTCTGTCAGTCGAGAAGGGATCGAATAATCGACTTGAAAACCGGTTCTTCTCAAGTAATCTACCAAAATGGCGGTAGCCGAAATACCATCCATATCGTAATCACCAAAAACAAAAATCTTCTCTTGCCGCCGAAAGGCTAGAACCAGGCGGTCAACCGCCTTTTCCATGCCAGCCATCAGGAAAGGATCGGGTAGATTGTGCAGGGAGGGATAGAGAAAGTCTCGCGCACTTTGAGGATCATTAAAGCCTCGGTTAACCAGGATTGACGCCAACCGGGCAGAGATATCAAACTCCTCACAAAAGGTTTTGCGCAATTCAGGTTGAGCTTCGCTAATCTTCCAAATCCTGGAATTATTATTATTTGTCATAGTTTATGAACTCGTAAAAAGTCGTGGGATGGCTAAGTTCTCTTCCTCAGGCCGGTAATCAAAAAACCGGAAAACAGAATTAACACTCCACCTATCCAGGTTGTCATCGATGGTGCTTCATGGATCAATAAAAGTCCAAGAAAAACTGCCGATAAAGGTTCGAGATAACCGATAATAGCAGCATATTGAGCTTTAATATGGCTCAAACCTGAGAGATAGAGCAGGGGAGCCAAGGCACAATGAGTCAGGCCCAGACCAAGCAACCAGAGCCAGGATGAGGTCGGTAAAGTAAAAAGGGGATTTAAGGTAAAAAAAGGCAGCAGTAACAGGAGCATAAAAAGACCTTGCCAAAAAACCAGAAAAAGGGGTGAAACCAGGGAGATTAAACGTTTAGCAAAAATCAGCGTAAAAGCGTAAGCAAGTCCGGAAGCAACCCCATACAGGGCTCCGGTCGCATCAGAGATGGAGAAATTGGACTGCCAGTTAGGCACCAAAATAGTCGCAAGTCCCAATAATGCGATAAAAAGCGGTACCAGAAGCCGCATTTCAAATTTTTCCAAAAGCAGAAAAGGAGCTAGAAAAGCGACAAAGAGCGGTGCGGTGTAATGGGTAAAGACAGCGATAGCGATCGATGTTTGGTTGAAAGCGGCAAAATAGAAATAGTTATTGAGCAATAAGCTTAAAGCGAGAAGTGCAAGAAGAGGGTAGTGCCGACGAACACCTGTAAGATTTTGACAAAGCGAGCCAGTCTTAAAAGAAGAGATAATAAGAATAGGCGGCAGTGAAAAAAGAGTCGTAAAAAATACGATATGGAGCGGGTTAAGGGAAAGCTCTTTGACCACAACCCCCCAGCTGCTCCATAAAAAAAGGGCACCGGCAACTTTATAATAGTTTTTCAGCTGTGAAGCCTCTTAGGCATATTTTGCTTTAATCTTTTCTTCTACCAGCGGATGCACAAGGTCTGAAACATCGCCTCCCAAAGAGGCCAGCTCCTTAACTATTCGTGAACTGACGTAGGTATAGAGGGCACTGGAGGTCATGAAAAAAGTCTCGATTCCGGGAGCTAACTTACGATTCATTAAGGCCATCTGAAATTCATACTCAAAGTCGGAAACCGCCCGGAGTCCACGAATAATAACATGGGCATCTCTTTTGACCAGATAATCGATCAAAAGTCCCCCAAAGGTTTCAGCCTTGACCCGTTGATTTTCAGAAAAGATATCCTTGATCATTTCGATCCGCTCTTTAACGGTAAAAAGAGGGGTTTTCTCTTGATTGCAAGCTACAGCGACAATCACCTCATCAAACACTGCAGTACTTCGTTCAATCAAATCGATATGGCCAACCGTTACAGGATCAAATGAGCCCGGAAATACGGCAATCGTATTGTGATAGGAGTCATTTATTAAATGATGTGACAAAGGGCTCTCCGTCGCAATTATTATTACTTTTTACAGTTGTAAAATGTAAGCATGGAGTGACCATACTTTTTCTGTTTTAAGATCAACATTTCCCGGCATTCAGGAGGGCTGATTTTATAATGATGTTCAAATACGGCAACAGCATCAGTTGCTAGAACCCCAGTTGAGCAGGCTTTATTGATAGCATTTACAGCTAATTCAGGATTGGCATAAGGAGGATCTAAAAATACTATATCAAAAACTATTCCTGAAGAAGAGAAATGTGACAATGCCTGAGTAATACTCATGTGAAAAAGAGTGTCGGTACAGGGGATATTCAATAAGTTGAAATTGGATCGTATGATATTACAACTTTGAATGTCTGAATCAACACAATATGCAGATTGAGCATCACGGCTCAAAGCCTCAAGAGCCATAATGCCGCTACCGGAAAAAAAGTCGCCGATTATCTTTTCGGAACAGTACCCTGGGCCCAATATTGAAAAAAGGGCCTCTCGAACCATGGATTTACTGGGCCGTACAGCCGGGATTTTGATGGGATTGACTTTTCTTCCCTTAAAAATTCCACCAGTAATCCGCATAAATAAATTAGAAACGGCATAAAATTTATAAGGCAAGAAGATGCTTAAGCTCTTCCTGCCTTATAAATTGAAATTGAAGCGCAAAAAAACTTGGTACAGTTAACTGCGGATACCCTTTTTGGAAGCTTTCAAAGGGTTGATCTTCTTTTTGATCTGTTCGACGTCGCGTTTTATATGGGTTGCCATTGTGCAAACACCATTAACCCACCGATTCTCAGGATCAGGATAGCAAAGGCAATAACTTTTCTCATCAACAACACTAATTTTAGCGCAGCCTTCACATTTTTCAACCACAGGTTTACAGCTACCACCCGCAAAAGAGCAGCCGGAAGCTTTCATCAAAAAACATTCATTTCCTTTTCGTACTGTCTGGCAAATCATGTGCAATTATCCTCCATGGGGTATTATTATTTTGCGCGAATCCCTACTGGATGAGAGGGGATTTGTCAAGCTAAAAAGATGAAATGTCAGAATATTAGATGAATCTCTCTATAGCCTCAAGAATATCGGCGCGATCAACCAAATTGGAAGCAAAATCGAGTTGTTCGGTATCAATTATAATGACTTCAGAAAGATCATAGTCGGCTATCCAATTTACATAGAGTCGATTAAGATGTTTCAAGTACGTATTGGTAATAAAATTTTCAAAGGGGGCTGAACGAGTTTTCAGCCGTTTTCGTGAAGCTCCAACCGAGGAGTGCAGATATATAAGAAGATCGGGAGCTGGAAAAACGGAGGAAAGGCTCAGGTAGAGATCGTAGTAGGTTCTAAAATCAGTTTCGTTCATATAGCCGGATTGATACAGGTTTCGGGCGAAAATTTCGGCATCTTCATAGATTGTCCGGTGTTGAATGACGGAATGGAAAGTTGTAGAAAGTTTTTGGAAATGTTGAAATTTTTTAGCGAGAGTAAAGATTTGAGAATGAAATGACCAGTGCGACATCTCTTTATAAAAATCGGCCAGGTAGGGATTTTCATCAGAAATATTACGCAGTGGAACCAAAGGGTAACTGGTGCAAAGAAAATCAATGAGTCGGGATTTCCCGGATCCGATATTGCCAGCAACTGCAATATTTTTTTTCATAATTCAGATGGACAACGCCCGCGTTAGATTTAAGGTTTGATGGTAAGATGGTAACAGGATTATCGAAGTGATGTCCAGTACAAAATCGCACTGGAAGTTGATGCAATCGTGGGTTGGTCTACCTTATGTCAAAGTTAACATAATACATCTTATCAGAACCTATTATCAGGAAAAGATTCGTGCGGGGCCGTATTCAAGAATACTTATATTTTCATAAAATAAAGAAAAAGTCTTTTAATTCAAACATGTTAATTTAAGAACTACATCTAGACATACCACATACGTTCTTCAAAATCGGAGTCAGGAACAACGAAATGAAGATAGCCACCGGAGGGAATGCGTTGAACCTCGTGACCCTGCTGCTTAATCGTAATTGAAAAATTAAGATCGTCCCCCGCCTTGAGTCCGAACGATTGAAATGGAATTTCAGTCTCAAAAATGGAGTCAATGCTAAAACGTATCTCTTTTTGCTTTTTGGGATTTTCATCTACATGAAACTGCTCGCCGGAATCAAAGTTGTCACAAACCATAAATAGACGTTTAGCATCATGTAGATAGCAAATTTCGCAATCGATCTTCTCTTGATGACTATTAATAATATTAATTACCAGACGGTAACCGTCTTCAACCAGTAATTTACGTTCGACATCAATGCGGAGGAAGAACTTTTCCAGATTAAAGCCGTAAAATATAGCTTTAACCAGGTATTCAGAGCGATGCATGGCGCCGCCCAGCTGAGCAACATCATAAAAAGCGGCCGCTTGCCATTCGTAATAACTGCTTATATTTCCATCAATTTTCGGGTTGATAAAAGAGCTGATCTCAGTTTTTGGATGCAGGGTTTTGTCGGCCTGGATAATCGATAGGTGAAGGTGTTCCGGTATGGCCTCTCCCAAACAATGATAAACGGTCATCAGGTGATGCCGAAAAAGTTCGTCAAAATCGGCATCATTTTCCGAGCTGTGGTCATCGCCATACCACCAGCACCAATCACTTCCCTCTGCAATATAGATATGTTCCCAGGCTTTCTTAATGTTTTCCTTTAACTGTTTATCTGAATTGATCCGTTCGCTATGCTGCTGCTCATAAAGTACCAGAGCCCGTCGAGCTTGACCGAGATATTCCCAGGCCAGGTTATCCTCCTGGTGGCCGATCCAGATCCTGAAGTTGTGATTAATCCATGATCCCGGAAATATTCGTTTAATAAAGGGGCCCGGCTCCTGTCGTTGAGAAAGATAGTCGCCGATGGTTGTTGCGTTAAGTTCGGGGCTGTCATTTAGACGCCCATAAAGTTCTTGTAGAAAAGGCGCACCATCGCCTGGATAGTGTTCCCATGCATTTTCTCCATCTAAGATTATAGCCACAGCCCGATCTTTGACCTGATCCCCCATGGCTTGTTTGATCTCCATCAGACGCCGGATAAAATCATCGGCGGCCTGCTGTTCATTCCAGCGCGAATAGACAAACCCGATGAGATCAGAGAGTAGATGATCACGGAAAATAACATCAACTCCGCAACTCCCCTCTTCGACTCGGTAGGAACGATACCATGAGGCTGGATCTTTAACAATTTCGGCTTGGTTACGTTCAGCCCCACGATCAATAGAGTTAGCTAAAATCCCTTCATCGGTAGCAATCCACTTAATCCCGGCCGCTTGAAAATATGGTATAATCTCCTGGCAGACTGAACCCTCGGAAGGCCACATCCCCGCCGGACGGTTGCCAAAATAGAATTTGTGCCGCTCCACCGCTTTATTGATTTGGACTGCAACATCTTCGGGATGCGAGAACCTAAGGTTCGGCAAAGGGTCATGCGGCTGTGAAATCGCCGCCAAATTAGTGTCGTAAAGCAGAGGCAGAATGGGATGGTAATAGGGGGTGGTTGAGAGCTCAATTTGACCGCTTTCTTGACGACTGCAGTAGGCCGGAATAATCTTACTTAAGATCTTCTGTTGCAGTGTTACAAGGCCCTGTTTGTCGGTTTCCGTAAAATTTCGTTCACGACGGATCAGACTGGGCAGCAGGTCATATTTTTTGTGAAAAACCGGATCAATCCAAACCAGATTGTACCAGACCTGTAAGTCAAGAAAATCCTGGTGTGAAAAATAGCGCTGAACCTCATGAAGAGAGCTTGGTGCCGGATGAAACCCCCGCATTTTGAGAAGTTCCCAATAGCGCGGATAGGGTTTAACCATATTATCCCAATGTGCATGAAAAAAAGAGCCCAGCAGATAAACCCGATCCTCAACCGTCAAAGAGTCGGCTTTTTTTATTGTGAGCTCAAGGGCTTGATCACTTAAACTGCCGTCGACATAGCCTTGCAACTGATCGAGGAGGGAGGGAACAAGATTGAAATTTTGCCTGACGTTAGGGAAATCGTCAAGAATTGTCACCATATCAAGGTAATCTTTAACCCCGTGCAGGCGTACCCAGGGCATCATCGCGTGCCGGGCTTCGGCATCCCGATAATCGGGCTGATGCATGTGCCAGAGAAAGATCACATTTAACGGTTGAGAGCTCATCTTTTTTTGAGATTCCCTACTTCCATCATCTGACGCAAGCGTTCGATTTCGGCCGTTTGCAACCAGCGCCAGGAACCTTTTTTTACTCCATCAAGGGTAAGAAAAGCGAGCCGGGTTCTTCTTAAAGCGACAACTGAAAAACCCAAAGCCATCATCATTCGACGAACCTGTCGGTTGCGCCCTTCGCGAATCACCATCAAGAGAACACTTTGTCGGCTGTGGCTGTGTTTGATCTCTGCTTTAAGAGGTCGGGCCGGGCCATCTTCGAGTTCGACTCCCCTTCTTAGAGCGGCAAGATCACCTTTGGCGAAAGATCCGGCTACGGTTATGTGATACTCTTTTTCAAATTTATACCGGGGATGCATCAGGAGGTTGGCCAGTTCACCGTCATTAGTACAGAGCAACAAGCCCGAGGTGTTAATATCGAGGCGACCAATCGGAAAAATCCGCTCTTTAAGACCTGAGTAAAGATCCTTGACCAAAGGCCGACTCTGAGGGTCGTCCATTGTGGTCACGTAACCAATCGGTTTATACAAGAGAAGGGTTTTTTTAGCGAGGCCAGGATCTAATGATAATCTTTTTCCGTCAATCGTGATCTGATCAACCTTTGGATCGACTTTGATTCCCTGTCGAGTAACAATGTCACCATTAAGGCCCACTCGGCCATCGGAAATCATAGTTTCGGCCCGCCGCCTTGAAGTCACCCCGCAATCGGCAATATATTTCTGTAGTCGAATATTTTCTTTTTCTTGGGCCACGTTTTTATCAACTTAACTTGACTGCCGACCTTACTTTGACCATAGTTTCTTGAGCAATAGTCCGTGCCTTTTCGGTGCCGTTGGCGAGTATCTCATCAAGTAATTGTGGGTGCTTCCGGTAGTAGCGTTGTTTTTCGTGAACCGGAGCCAGACCGCTTATCAAATTACGCAAAAGAATTTTCTTGCAATCAACACAACCGATTTCAGCCTTGGGACAGGCGGCACGAATTTCATCGATCTCTTCGGGTTTTGAATAGAGCGGATGCAAAGGGAAAAGGTTGCATTGCTCCGGGTCACCTGGATCTTTGCGCCGAGCCCGCTGGACGTCGGTCACTATTGAGCTGACCTTTTTCTTCAAAGTCTCTTCATCATCGGAGAGATGAATGGCATTATTGTAACTCTTGCTCATTTTGCGGCCATCAATACCGGTTACTTTAGAGAGTTCAGTCAGGATCGGCTCCGGCACCGGAAAGATTTCACCGTAAAGATAGTTGAAACGGCGTGTAATCTCCCGGGTGAGCTCGACATGGGGAAGTTGGTCAACGCCAATCGGCACGAGATTGGCCATATAGATTATGATGTCAGCCGCCTGGAGAACCGGGTAGCCGAGAAAGCCGTAGGTGGCCTGTTCGTCCCCCTGCCCTTCCGTCTGGGAATCTTTGTAAGTCGGATTGCGCAAGAGCCAAGGTAGAGGCGTTATCATTGAGAGCAGCAGATGGAGTTCAGCATGTTCTTTTATATGTGACTGAATAAAAAGGGTCACCTTTTCCGGGTTAATGCCAACACTCAACCAATCGATAAAAATGTCTCTGGTACTCTCTTTAACAATTGCCGGATCTTGATATTCACTGGTTAAAGCATGCCAATCGGCAGCAAAAAAGTAACAATCGTAATCATCTTGCAGTTTGAGCCAGTTGGTCAGAACCCCATGGTAGTGTCCAAGGTGGAGTTTGCCCGTCGTTCGCATACCCGAGACAACCCTTTTTTTTGCGACCATAAAAAAACCTCATGTAAAACTTTAACTTAGCCATCCCGTAATTTTTCTTAATTCATCAACCATTGACAAATTTTAGAACGAAATAGCCCCATAAAGCAAGAGACCGGTTAAGGCCGAAAGCAGGGGCAGGAGAAAAAAACTCAAACTGTCGCTGAGCACCAGAATCAGCAGGAGAATGGCTCCATAAGAATCGATCTTTTCAAGATAGCCCGCCGGCCGCGGCGGCAATAGGCCCGCCAGAATCCGACCGCCATCTAAAGGCGGAATCGGAATCAGGTTAATGAGCCCTAAAGAGAGATTAACCACAACTCCGGCAACCACCATCTGCTGAAATGGCACCATGAGCCAACCTCCCCCACCAGCAATACTTCCAACCACCATAGAGCGTGTAAGATGATAGAGTATTGCACAAAACATCGCCAGCAGAAGGTTCGCCAAAGGCCCGGCCAGGGCGATCCACATCATATCCCGGCGCGGTGAAGTAAGATTGCCAGGGTTTATCGAGATCGGCCGAGCCCAGCCAAAAGCCTGGGTTATGAAGAAAACCAGGGTGCCGATCGGATCGAGATGAGATAGAGGATTCAACGTCAAGCGCCCCATCTCCCGGGGTGTGGGATCACCCAGACGGTCAGCCATCAGCCCATGTGCAAGCTCATGAATCGTCAGGCCGAAAAGAATCGGGACGGCATAAATTACAATTTTCTGGATTATCATCTCCATAGCACAGCCTTATAACAAACAAAGACCTATCCAGTCAATATTGATATTAGTGCCTGCAAACAGCTGTAGCTGTTGACAAAAAGATGGCAATCAGGTAGCGGGCGCGATATTATTCATTACATTACAGCTTTGTGTGCATAAAACAATAAAATCAAGTCTGCGGGATAAAGCAGGCATCTCTCATCTTGGCGGTCAAATTATCAGCCATAAGTTCGAGTTCTTTTTTAACTTCAACATCGGGAGCTCCGTGGCCGACGACCTGGGGTGGAATGATCTGGGACTTCATGGCTTCCAGATAGTTGTTGATTTTGGGCGTGACATTGACATTCCAGCTATTCTGGTTAAAGGTTGCCACCGGATAACCGTTCTTCTTTTTGCTCTT
>DAOVTG010000055.1 GCA_030633185.1 Deltaproteobacteria bacterium | reverse complement strand
GTTGCACCGGCCAGCATCCCACCCAGAGCTTCAGCACCGAGGGAAAAACCAACCGCAATCGGCGCAAGAATCGCCAACAAACTGGGAACAATCATCTCTTTCAGAGAGGCATCTGTACTGATTTCAATACACTTATCATATTCGGGGGTACCGGTACCTTCCATGATCCCAGGAATTTCCCGAAACTGGCGACGAACTTCCTCAACCATGGCGAAAGCGGCCTTACCCACCGAAGACATGGTCAGAGCGCCACAAAGGTAAGGAACAATCCCACCGATGAAGAGTCCGATAACAACAATCGGGTTGGTCAGGTTAATAACTTCCAGGCCAACGGCTGAGCTGTAAGCTGAAAAGAGAGCAAGAGCCGTCAAAGCTGCGGAACCGATGGCAAAACCTTTACCGATGGCGGCAGTGGTGTTACCCAGAGCGTCGAGACCATCAGTAATTTTCCGAGTCTCTTCACCCAGACCACACATCTCCGAAATTCCACCGGCGTTATCGGCAATCGGACCATAGGCGTCAACCGACATGGTAACCCCAACTGTGGCCAGCATGCCAACTGCAGCGATACCGATACCGTAGAGACCGATAAAATGGAAAGAACCATAGATAGCAGCACAAATCAAAAGAACCGGGATTGCACAACTTTCCATACCAACGGCAAGACCGGTGATGATGTTGGTGCCCGCACCAGTCAGGCTGGCTTCAGCGATTTTGACAATCGGTTTGGCTGAGGTATAATACTCGGTGGTCAGCCCGATCAGGATACCACAGGCGCAACCGAAAGTCAGAGCCCAGAAGACACCAATCGGCAAACCCATGGTTTTAGCGGCCCAATAGGCACCAAGCAGAAGGATGCCAGCACCAATAAAGGTACAGTTACGTAAGGCATCAGCCGGGTCATATTTTTCCAGAACCTTCATCGAAAGAATGCCGATGATGGAACTTACCATACCGATCATGACAACAATTAAGGGATAAGCCATAAAAGTGTAACGGGCGGTCTCATACATAGCTCCGGTAGCGGTAGCGGCAATGGCGATAGTCGCGATAATCGAACCGACATAGGATTCAAAGATGTCAGCGCCCATACCGGCAATATCACCAACGTTGTCACCAACGTTATCAGCGATTGTGGCCGGGTTACGAGGATCATCTTCCGGAATACCGGCTTCAACCTTACCCACCAGGTCAGCACCGACATCAGCCGCTTTAGTAAAGATTCCACCACCGATACGAGCAAACAACGCGATTGAGCTGGCGCCCATAGCGAAACCGCTGATATAAGTTGAGGTTTCCGGAGAACCGCCATAGAGGTAGAAAAGAATACCAACCCCGATCAGACCCAGGGCGGCGACCGACATGCCCATAACCGCACCGCCGTTAAAAGCGACACTCAAGGCTTTGGCCTGGCCCGACTCATTAGCGGCGGCAGAGGTCCGAACATTGGCCCGGGTTGCGGCAACCATACCAAAATAGCCGGCGAAAACCGAACAAAGAGCTCCACCTAAGAAAGCGTAGGCAGTCTGCTCACCAAGCAGACCATAGAGAAGCGCAAAAACGACGACAACAAAGACCGCCAGGATCTTATATTCACGTCTTAAGAAAGCCATGGCTCCTGAATGAATTGCGTCCGAAATCTCCTTCATCTTGTCGTTACCGGCGGGCTGCTTGACGACATAAGAGTAGAGCACCCCGGCGAAGAGGAGGCCTATAACCCCCAGAATAGGTGCATACATAGTGTAACTTTCCATACATTCCCTCCTTTGTTTTGGTGATACGATTTTGGTTAAAGAAACTTACTGTTCCCTACATATAACAAACTACAAAATAGTTCTCATAGCCGAAAAAACTAAGTCGATTCAACAACCCGGCGATTGATCTGATTCATGGCCACCGTGACCCCCGAGGTCAGCAGCAACAGCAAACCCGTCACCGATTTTTCAAGAACCTCAAGAACAACCTTTTTCTCACTCTCCAAAAAAGGTGAAAGGACATAATCTACGGTATCAGCGCCCCGTATAGCCCCGCTGATACCGAGACGCAGGCGCAAAAAATCGGGACTACCTAATCCTTCAATCAGCGAACTGATTCCATTATGACCGCCGCTGCCGCCGCCATTCTTCAATTTGATGCGACCCAACGGAAGATCCAGGTCATCATGAACAACCACAATTTTTTGCGGATCCAGGGCAGGATGATCGGCCAAAAGGGCCTGAACCGTCCTGCCGCTGAGATTCATAAAAGTCTGGGGTTTAATCAACCCTACCGATACACCTGCCAGTTTCCCGCCGACGATCTCAGCCTGATAGTCATTTTCGTATTTAAAAGAGCTTGGTGGAACTATTTTTTTTTGCAGAGAATCGAGACACATAAAGCCAAAATTATGGCGCGTCTCCATATATTCCAAACCCGGATTGCCGAGTCCGATAATTAAAAGATGGTTCACCATCAACGACGACTTAGAGAAAAACTACTCAGCTGCAGCTTCAGCCTCTGCACCCTCTTCACCCTCAACACCCTCACCTTCAACAGCCTCTTCATCAACTGCTTCAACCTCAGCGGCAATAATATTCTGAACCGTAACAATGGTGAAATTAGCGGTTGCCGTAAACTCAACCCCTTCAGCTTCGAGATCATTGACATGAATCGCATCACCAATTCCTAAGGCCGTCACATCAACCACAATATTTTCCGGGATCTGCCGGGGCAAGCAACGTATCTCAAGAGAACGTCGTGCTGGCTGGAGCAACCCACCTTCGAGAACCCCCGCAGCCTTTCCTTCAAAAACCAACGGCACTTCTACTATAATAGGCTCACCATAACGAACTCCGTAAAAATCGGCATGAATGATCCGGCCGCTTACCGGATCCCGCTGGATATCCTTGACAATTGAGAGCAGGTCATCATTTTGTCCGGCACCATCGACATCAAGCGCCACCAGTGAGCTGGATCCACCTTCACTTAAAAAACGCTCCATGACCAGACGGTCAACCGCGTAGATAGAGACCGGGCACTGCCTGCCATAGCGTACCGCCGGAATCTTACCCGTACGACGCAGCTTACGAGCGTATCCTTTACCATTCTCAGTTCTTGTTTCAACTGCCAATTCTGCAATTGCCATGACCCTTACATCCTCCTTAAACAACGGAAAATCGGCTTACCGATTTTTTAAACGAAATATTAACTTAAAATATAAAACCCACAATCAACCGAACAAAGCACTGACCGAATCACCAAAATAGATCCGTTTGATGGCATCGGCCAATAACGAAGAGACGGAAAGAACTTCAATTTTGGCACACGCCTTGGTACGATCATTGGGGGAAATTGTATCGGTAATAATAACTCTCTCTAACTTGGATTTCTCAATCCGCTCAATTGCCGGCCCGGAAAGAACCCCATGCGTAGCCAGCCCATAAACCGCTGCCGCCCCTTTATCCACCAGAGCATTAGCCGCTTGGGTCAGGGTGCCGGCTGTATCGATCATATCATCAAATAAAATCGCCGTCTTGCCCTCGATCTCACCAATAACATTCATCACTTCCATGACATTGGGGCCGCCCCTCCGTTTGTCGATAATTGCCAGAGAAAGCTTCAGCTTCTTGGCAAAGGCGCGAGCCCTCTCAACCCCGCCAGCATCAGGCGAGACAACTACCAGATCACCTTTTATATGGTTTTTGACATAGGATAAAAAAACCGGCGAAGCGTAGAGATGGTCAACCGGAATATCAAAAAACCCCTGGATCTGGCCCGCATGCAGATCGACCGTCAACACTCTCTGAGCCCCGGCGACGGTCAGCAGATCAGCAACCAGTTTAGCCGTAATTGGCGCCCGGGGGGCAACCTTACGATCCTGACGGGCATAACCGTAGTAGGGAATCACCGCAGTAATCTCAGCCGCTGAAGCCCTTTTCAGGGCATCAACAATGATCAAAAGTTCCATCAGACTGGCATTGACTGGATCCGAGGTTGACTGAACCACAAAGACATGCATACCCCGCATGCTCTCGTGCAATTCGACCATTATCTCGCCATCACTGAAGCGTTTGACCACCCCTTTGCTCAAGGGTTCACAAAGATCTTTGCACAAAGCATTGGTAAGCAACGGATTAGAATTACCGCCAAAAATTTTCAGTCGTTCCATACGCTGTAACGCCAAGTTTTTTGTATATTGTCTATTTATAAAACAGAGGGAGTAGAGAGAGGCATAAACCATGGCAGGGGCGGTAGGATTCGAACCCACGAATGCAGGCTCCAAAAGCCTGTGTCTTACCGCTTGACGACGCCCCTAGAATCAGCCTCTATAAAAGACCCGCCCCTAATATAGAAAAAGGCGACACAAGTCAAGCACGATATGAAGCAAGAGTTGTTTTATTTTCGTATGAACCTTGATACATTCGTAAAAAAATCGCGGGATGGCTAAGTAAAAATTTCGATAGACAAGATGATGTGGTTTTTCAGGCGCGAGACCATACACGTAGTATGTCGAGTGTCTGGAAAACCTCATCATCGCAGGATATCGGAACTTTTTACGACGCCATCAGGTTGCGAGCCAGATAAAAGAGACAACCACTCTCATGCCATCGACGACGGGCCGCGATTTCAGCTTGGACTGCGGTTTCCAGATCGAAATAGATGGCGTAAACCACCGACCCGCTGCCACTCATTAAGGCCCCGAGCCCGCCCCGGCTATCGGCAAGCCACCGTTTGATCTCCGCCAGCAGCGGATAACGAGCCATAACCGGGTTTTCAAAATCGTTCTCAAGTCTATATTGAACGGTTGTCGATGCCGCTTTAAATTGCTCGATATTATAATTTGCGGTACGCTCCTCGGTAGTTGCCTTGAGGGAGGCATAAGCCCATGATGTATTGATGGAAAAAGGTGGTTTTATGAACAGATAGTAGCGCGGCAGAGATCCTCCCAATGACGTTATACGGTCACCAATACCCTCGACCAGAGAGAGTCCGGGGTTAATAAAAAAGGGCACATCAGCACCAATCTCGGCGGCGGTTTTCACCATCGCAGAGGCATTAAGATTGAGCTTGTAAAACTTGTCAAGCAGTGTCATAACGCCTGCTGCATTACTGCTGCCACCGCCCAAACCGGCTCCGGAGGGAATTTTCTTATCAAGAAAAAAGTCCCAATGCCCCTTTATCTCGCACCCCCGCTCCCGAGCCATCTCGGCCATCAGACGAGCCGCCTTAACCACCAGGTTGTCATTGGCATCAAGAGTCATCAGCTGCGGACATTGAACCAAAAAAATGTTTTCAGGAGCGGGCCGGAATTCACAATAGAGGGTGTCAGCCAGAGAGACAGGCTCCATCACGGTATATAGGTCATGGTAGCCATCGGCCCGCCGCCGGACAATTTTAAGACCGAGATTGACTTTTGCAGGAGCCGTAAGAAAAGAGGTAAAAGTTGGCAAGATCATAAATCTAAGACCTGTAAGGAAATAACATGGCCGATATTGCCCTTACTCGATGGCAATATTCTTTTTGCCGATTTCAATATTTTTTTTGATCAGTCGGATTGTCAGAACCCCATTTTTCAGCGTGGCTTTAACATGCTCTGCATCAACCGGATCGAGCAGTAAAATCACTCTTTCAAAGCGCCCGTAGACCCGCTCAAGACAGAGGACTTCAGCCCTGCCTGCAACATCGAAACTCTCTTCACGCCGCCCCTTTATCACCACCTTGTCGGCATACACCGACAACTCAACCTGCTCTTTCTCAATCCCTGGGATCTCAATCACGACCCGATATTCATCCCCTAAATCAAAGAGATCTACGGCCGGCGACCAATGTGAACCCGGTTGCAGGCCAAAAGGCCCCGAATCCGACTCCGAAATAGAAAAAAACCGATCCATCTTGTTTTTCATCGAGAAGAGCATATCGAAGGTTTCATCCTTTTTTCTACTCACAGGTTCCTCCTCTTCAACAATATGTAAACTATTTACGTATCCATCATAAAGTTACAGCGGATAGCGGTGAACATTGCTTCGCCCTCATAAATGGGGTCACATCTTGACAATGGCTGTTGGCAGTTTTTCAACTTATCCGATTATCTCGATACGCCATCGTCAAGAAATGACCCCAACCGAGACGGAACGGCACCTGAATAGTTATGATTATTTAAGTACGGCAAAGAGCGCGTCACTCTCCAGGCAACCTGGTTTTACCACCCGCAAGAGACCACTACCGGAACTCTCATCCTTCGTTGGAGAGATAGAATAAAGCAACGCTCTGCCAAGAACCACGACAGCGTCGGCAAGTAGGTCTTGATCAATTAACCAACCACCCCGGCGATCGGCAACCTTTCCTAAAAGAGGGCCACCGCTTTGATTCAGTCTGAATTCAACCTCTCCATTTGACAAACAGTTCCAAAAAACCAGATTGTCACTCTCAAGCTCGATTTCAGTTATCTCATTCAACAGCCGGGAACGCTCCCCGGCAAAATAGTGACCACTGCGGCCGCCCTTTTTTTCGAGCAGGGCAACCTCGCTTAAGATCATCGATTTATCGACGGCTTTACACATATCATAGACCGTCAGCCCGGCAATGGTTACGGCCGTCAAGGCCTCCATCTCGATACCGGTCTGACCCGCCAGGGAAGCCTCAGCCACTATCACGATAAGAGATTGAGAAAAGAGAGGTATAAGTTCAACTCCGACCCAGGATAAGGGCAGAGGATGACAAAGAGGAATGAGCTCCCCCGTCCGTTTGGCCGCCATAATTCCGGCCAGCCGGGCCGCCCCAAAAACATCACCCTTGGCCAAACCCTGAGAGGTTATCATTTCGAGGGTTTCGGGGGTCAATGCAAGACGACCCCAGGCCCGGGCATAGCGCCGAGTCACAGGTTTGCCACCGACATCTACCATCGCCGCCTGACCGCGGGCATCAAGATGACTCAAAACCGACATCTTCAACCGCCTATTGTCGACATCAGCCGAGTACATTTGCGCTCGGCATTACAGGACATGCCATGCTCCGACGATTTACCAGCCACCGCTTGCCGAACCAGCTCAACAATCTCTAAAGGATCACCGTCAGCCCGCAAAACCTTTTTCAGGTCAAACTCATCATCAGAGAGCAGACAGGGGCGCAGACGACCATCAGCAGTTATCCGGATCCGGTTGCAGGTTGCACAAAAATGGTTGCTCATCGCCGTAATCACGCCGATTCGACCGGAAGCCCCCGGCAAATGATAGAGACGGGCGGGACCACCGGATTCGGCAACCACCGGCTCCAGTTTCCCTAAATTTTCAGAGATCCGGGCCAACATTTGGGCCCCGGTAACCACCTTGTCTCCGCTCCAGGTTGAAGAGACACCAATCGGCATATATTCGATAAAACGAATATGCAGGGGAGAGTTCAGGGTCAGGGCCGCAAAGTCTAGCAGTTCATCATCGTTAACCCCACGCATGACCACCACGTTGACCTTGACCGGATCAAAACCGACCGCCAACGCGGCCTCGATTCCGGCCCGTACCCGGGTAAAATAGTCACGCCCGGTAATCTCTTTAAATCTCTTTCGATCAAGGGTATCGAGACTGATATTGATACGCCTCAAACCGGCGTCCCGAAGAGGGTCGGCAAGTTTTTCCAGGAGCACCCCATTAGTGGTCAGACTGATATCGTTGATTCCGACAATATCATTAAGGCGAGTAATAAGAGAGTCTATATGACGGCGCACCAAGGGCTCACCGCCGGTCAGCCTGACCTTGTCGACGCCTAAGTTCACCAACACCCGCACCAACCGAACAATCTCTTCGTAACTCAAGATCTGCTCTCGATAATTTGAAGAAAAGGACGGTGCCGAGCAGTAACTGCAACGCAAGTTACAACGGTCAGTCACCGAAATTCGGACATAACTCACCAGCCGATTATGACCATCCTGCAGAGGCAGTTTAAACATCAAAAAATCCTAAGCAACTGAACTAACAAACGGATTATGGCGAATTATGGTCTCTTTGCGATCGGGACCGACGGAAACCAGCATCGCTTTAATACCAAGATTATCTTCAATATAGGTGATATACTTTTTCGCATTTTCCGGCAGTAGATCGTAATCCAGAATCCCTGAAATATCCTCATTCCAACCCTCAAACTCGGTCAGAATCGGATCACAGGCCGCAAGATCTTCGATTGATGAAGGAAAATAGTCGATCACTTCGCCGCGCAGGCGATAAGCTTCACACACCTTGATGGTTTTAAGTCCGGACAAAACATCAAGTTTGGTTAAAGCAAAACTGTCCAAGCCATTAAGCAGCACGACGTAGCGCAGAGCCACCATGTCGAGCCAGCCGCAGCGCCGCGGGCGACCGGTGGTCGTACCGACCTCACCGCCTTTAACACTTAAATGTTCACCAATCTGATCGTCAAGTTCGACCGGAAAAGGACCACTGCCGACCCGGGTGGTGTAGGCCTTGACGACCCCGACAACCTCATTAATCGAGGTCACCCCGACCCCTGATGAAGCGCAGGCATTGGCGGCCATAGTCGAAGAAGAGGTCACAAAAGGGTAGGTCCCGTGATCAATATCGAGCAGGCTGCCCTGAGCTCCTTCAAAAAGAATTGATTCACCCTTTTCAAGATAGCGGGCCATCTCATACGGCACTTTTTTAATCGCCGAGCCAACGATTGCGGCCGCCTCTTTAAGTTCATCAAGAATCGGTTCCAAAGAGACCGGTTCCTCACCGTAAATCTTCTCAAGCAAAAGATTGTGTTGCTCAAGCAGAGCCTCAAGCCGGCCGCGCAACACCTCTTCCGGAGCCAGAAGGTCACCAAGCCTTAAACCCCAACGCGCCATTTTACTTTCATAAGCCGGGCCGATACCACGCCCGGTTGTGCCGATTTTGGCAGCTCCCCGCTGACGTTCCCGGGCCTGATCAAGACGACGATGGCTTTCGAGAATTAAGTGGGCCTCATCACTTAAAACCAGTTGAGAAAGAACTTCCCGACCGCTTTGGGTCTTCAACATCTCGATCTCTTTAAGCAGGATTTTCAGATCTATCACCACACCACTGCCGATAACACAGGTTTTACCGGGCCTCATAATACCTGAGGGAATCAAATGCAACGCATAACGCTGCCCTTCAATCACCAAAGTATGACCGGCATTATTACCACCCTGAAAACGAACTACTACCTCAGCCCATTCAGTCAGAAGATCGACAATTTTACCTTTGCCCTCATCCCCCCACTGGGTTCCGATAAGCACTACATTTGCCATAATAATTAAGTCCTTTTTTTTGAACTGGAGTAAGCCCTTATAAATAAATCTCTTTGACCGAGACAATATTCGGCAGGGTTGTCAGACCGCTGACCACCTCAACTTCGATAGAGCCATCGATCTGCACTAAAGAGAGAGACATCCCGCCGACCCCTTCTCGACCAAATTGCATACGCCCTATATTAATCTTGTTTTCTCCCAGATATGAGCCGATCGAACCGATCACCCCGGGTTTATCATGGGCGTAGACAATCAGAAGATGGCCTTCGGGAATCGCTTCAATTTCAAACTGGTTGACCTTGACAATCCGGGGCTCGGTTTTACCAAAAAGAGCGCCGGAGATTGAGTGTTGATCGCTACCGTTTTTACCTATCAGTGAAATCATGCTGGAAAAGTTACCGGCCTCCTCGGTTTTGGCCTCAACCACCGAAATCCCGCGCTCCTTGGCAATTGAAGGAGCATTGACGAAATTTACCAGGTCGCCAACCATCGGGGTCAACAAACCTTTGAGCAGGGCCGTGGTAAGCGGCTCCGTATCATGGTCGGTAACCTTGCCCTTATACTCGATACGAACTTCACTCAAGCCACAACTATTACCGCTGCAGAGCTGGGTGTAAAAACGACCCATCTTCTCCGCCAGATTAAGATATGGACCGGTCACCTTCAGCACTTCAGCGCTGACCCCGGGGACATTAAGGGCGTTGACAATAGTGCCGTCACAAAGATAGTCGGCAATCTGTTCGGCGATGGCCACGGCAACATTGACCTGAGCCTCATCGGTCGAGGCTCCCAGATGAGGCGTACAGATAAAATTATCGAGTTCAAAAAGCGGATGCTCGGCCGCCGGCGGTTCCTCTTCAAAAACATCAAAGGCGGCTCCGCTCACCCGACCGTCCCGCAGGGCTTCATAGAGATCGTCCTCCTTGATAATGCCGCCCCGAGCACAGTTAATAATGCGGACACTATCCTTCATCAGGCCGAAACTCTCCCGGTTGATCATATGACGGGTATCTTTGGTCATCGGGGTGTGAACCGAGATATAGTCGGCCCGGCGAAAAAGATCTTCCAATGAAACCAGTTCGATATCCATATTAGCGGCTCTATCTTCCGAGATAAAGGGGTCAAAAGCGATAACCTTCATCTTTAACCCTTGTGCCCGATCCGCAACAATGGCTCCAATATTACCTAATCCGACGACGCCTAAGACTTTGTTAAAGAGCTCTTTTCCCATAAAACGGCTCTTTTCCCACTTACCGCTTTTCATCGACGAGGTCGCCTGCGGAATATTACGACTTAAGGCCAGCATCATTGAGATAGTATGCTCGGCCGTGGTTATGGTGTTGCCTTTCGGGGTGTTCATAACCACAACCCCACGCGTCGTTGCTGCAGGGATATCGACATTATCAACCCCAATTCCGGCCCGGCCGACGACCTTTAAACGTCCAGCCGCAGCAATTACCTCGGCGGTCACCTTGGTCGCACTGCGAATCGCCAGACCATCATACTCACCGATTACGGCCAGCAGCTCTTCAGGTGACATGCCGACCTTGACATCGACTTCGATATCGTCATAACCGGCAAACACTTCAATCCCTTTCGGGGACATCTTATCACTTACTAAAACTCTATATTTACTCAATTTTCAACCTCTGGACTGAAAACAGTCGACAATGGGCCGTCAGCAGTCGGCAGTAAAAGCCCACTTCTTGCTATAACCCTTTTAGTTACCAAAAAATAAACAAGAAAAGCTACTCCCTATAATTAAAGAAAGGGACAGCTGTCAAGCCTAAATCTCTAGACTAATAAGAAAAACCGAAAAAATCATAGGCCAGGGCGGCCGGTGCCCGACTGCCGTCAGGCAGTTGCGACGGCGGCAGGACAAACTGGTTAAAGTCGGCAACATTAGCGGACATTGTTGAATGTAAGGAAAACTGCGAAAAACCATGTATTTCGAGAATGATATAGTCATTGAAAACCGGAAAACCACGTTCCCTGAAGCCACTCAGAACCACTTGATCACCATTCTCACTCTTTAAGACAATCAACACCTTCACGGCCCCGGAACCGGCTCCAGCCGCATTCCATAATTGAGGATTTTTTTTAATCTCCGCAATCATCAAGTCACGGCTCTCCAACATCACCTTTAAATAACCTTGATAAAGCAGAAGATCGATGGTTCCGACTTCAAGATCATTACCTTTTTCCTGTTGATAAAGATCCCGGCTGAAGGGAACCCGCAAAACCAACAGCCATGGTACGGCCTCCTTCCCGATGCCCGGGTCAGACCCGGAAACCGCATCTGCATCAAGTCTGGAAACGACAAAATCAAAATACCGAACCTCAACAGCAACCAGTTGTGAACCCAAACGGCTGATCAACGAAACGAAAAAAAGCTCCTGCTCCGATTCCAGACCATTACTGAAAAATTCTATTTTCGGCTTGACCTTCCTCGGCTTGACAATCCGCACCAAAGATTTGAAAAGCCAACCCCGACGGCCTGTATCAGTGGCAATATAAAGCCATTGATCACGCTCTTTCAAAACTTTTACCATACTTTTTCGCCGCAGCGAGAAAAGGCGTCGGCTGTTTTTATCGGGAGCCTTGCGGACATTAACTTTCGCGACTCGCACCACCGCCTGCAAGCCTGCACTCGGTGTCGCCCGGCTGATCCCGGCTGCAACTACAACCAGTAAGGCCACAACCCCAAACAGCAATAATCCAAACTTGATTTTTTTCAATTTTTATTTGCAACCTCCTCCTAATCTCAAGTCAGTCTTTCAAGACGCAGGCGCTGACGCTTGTCAAAGAGACGACGGGCGCCCAGTGAAACAGCGGCAATAGTACCAAAACCACTACCGGCACCAATCAGAAACATAATCATAATCTGATATTTAACCGCCTCCAGAGGCGGACTGCCAGCCAGAATCTGGCCGGTCATCATACCCGGCAGGCTGACGATACCGGCTGCCATCATGGCATTTATAGTCGGCATCAGGCCGGAGCGAATACTCTCGCGGCGAATTTCAGTCAAGGCCTCAGACCAACTCTCCCCCAACATC
>DAOVTG010000134.1 GCA_030633185.1 Deltaproteobacteria bacterium | reverse complement strand
GTGGTGCTCTTTTTTATCCTCTGCGGTAATATTATGACATCTGGCTCAATTGTTGCCAAACTTATCAAGGTTGCCAACGCCGTCGTCGGTTTTTTCCCGGGTGGTCTGGCCATGGCTGGAGTCTTGGCCTGTGGTATGTTTGGCGCCATCTCCGGATCAACGGTTGCAACGGTGGTTGCGATCGGCGGTTTCATGATTCCGGCCCTGATGGATAATCAATACGACGAACAATTCAGCGTCGGGATTATGACCACGGCACCGATTCTGGGGGTTATTATTCCACCCAGTATCTCGATGATTCTTTATTCGATGGTCAGCAACGATTCCCTGGCGGCCCTCTTTATGACCGGTTTTGTTCCCGGCTTCATGATTATTGTAGCGATGTCGGTTTACTCCTATTTCTATTGTCGGAACCGGAATTTTAAACGATCTCCGGCCCCGACCTTTAAAGAGTTGATGGCGGTTCTCAGGGAAGGTTTTTGGGCTCTGATGTTGCCGGTTATTATCTTTGGCGGAATTTTTTCCGGAGTCTTTACTGCCAATGAAGCCGCCGTCGTGGCTTGTGTCTACGCTTTTGTCGTTGAGCTCTTTATCCACAAGGATATGAAGTTTTCCGCAGTTAAAGAGGTGGTGGTCTCTTCGGCCATAACTTCGGCTACCCTTTTGATTATTGTGGCCGGGGCCACGACTTTCGGTCGTTATCTGACCTTAGAGCAGATTCCGTTAATAATTGCTGAGGCGGTTGTCAGCCAGGTGCATTCGGCCTGGGCTTTTTTGCTGATCGTCAACATAATGTTGTTGATTGTCGGCATGTTCATGGATATTATTTCAGCGACTTTGATCCTGGCTCCGATCCTGTTGCCGATTTTGCCGGAGTACGGTATCAGTTCCCTTCATTTTGGTCTTTTGATGACGGTTAACTTAGGTATCGGTTATTGTACGCCGCCGCTTGGAGTCAGTCTATATATTACCGGGGCTTTGGTCAATCGTGGTTTGATCTATGTAACCAAGGCGGTACTGCCTTTTTTGGCGATCCAGATTGTTATCCTGATGATTTTGACCTATTGGGCTGATCTGGTACTCTTTTTGCCAAGATTTTTCTATGGCCCCTGATTGTGTATCAAATACTAGGCTGAGTTGGAGGTAGGTTATGACTGTACGTGTATTAGTTCCGGTTGATGATTCCATTGGTTCTCAGCGAACCTTGAAATTTATCACCAAGATGAAGGATCAGATACCGGTGACAGCAACGCTGTTAAGTGTCGTTCCTCTTTCTCAACTTGAGTATCACGGTTTTCAGAAGGCCCAGATCAAGGCGATTGCTGAACAATCGATTGCCCATTGTGAGAAAATGGTTGAGCGCTATCGCCAGGAGCTCGATAAGGCCGGGGTTTTGGCTGATACCAGAGTGGAGAGGGGTAAACCGGCAGAGGTGATCTGTCGCGTGGCCACGAGTGAAGCCTTCGAGCTTGTTTTGATTTCACCGAATGGAACTGGGAAGATCTCTAATCTTATGTTTGGCTCAGTCGCCAATAAAGTGGTTCAGGAGTGCCGTATGCCGGTGTTGTTGATACGCTGAGATTACAGTTTTTATTTACGTAATAAAAAAGGCCGGGTTTTACCCGGCCTTTTTGTTGTCTTAATTCATCAGGCCAGGCAAAAAGAGTGAAATCTGAGGAATGGCAATTAAAAGAAGGGTGCCGATAATGAGGGCAACCAGAAAAGGGATGACCCCTTTAAAAATGGTGCCCAGCGGGATTTCAGGCGCAACTCCTTTGACAACGTAGACATTGATGCCGACCGGAGGTGAGATAACCCCCATTTGGGTGACCAGAACAATAATGACGCCGAACCAGATTGGGTCATAATTGAGACCTAAGATGACCGGGTAAAAGATGGGTACGGTCAAGAGGATCAGGGCCAGGGCGTCGATGAAGCAACCGCCGATCAGATAGACCGCGATAATCACCATCATGATGACAAAACGGGGCAACGGCAGGCCAGCAACCCAGCTTGCCAGGTCGAACGGGATTCTGGTAACCGCCAGGAAATGTCCGAAAATAACGGCTCCGGTAACGATAATCATGACCATGCAGGCGGTGCGGGTGGTTTCAAAAAGTGAGAGTTTAAGTTTTGCAAAGGTCAGATTGCGGCCCATAAGGGCAATGATGATACTAAAAAAGGCACCGATCGCACCAGCCTCGGTAGGGGTGAAAAAACCAGCAAAGAGGCCGCCCATAACTAGTATGAAGAGGAGCAGGGTTTCGCCGGTTCCCTTGAGGGATTGAATTCTGCCCCGCCAGCTGGTGGGTGGCCCGGGAGGGCCCAGTTCAGGATTGCGACGACAGGAGAAGGTGATCGCCAGGCAGAAGAGACCGGCAATCAATAGTCCCGGAAGGATGCCGGCCATAAAAAGTTTACCAATCGATTGCTCGGTCATGATGCCGTAGACAATAAATACCACACTGGGCGGGATCAGCATGCCGAGACTGCCGCCGGAGGCCACGGCTCCGGTGGCCAATTCCATGGAGTAGTTGTAGCGTTTCATCTCCGGCAGGGCGACGGTCGCCATGGTTGCGGCGGTTGCCGGAGAGGATCCGCAAATTGCGCCAAAAGCGGTACAGGCCCCAACCGTTGCCATGGCCAGTCCGCCGGGCCGATGACCGATGAAGGCGTAAGCGGTATCGTAGAGACGCCGGCTGATACCGGCGTGGAAGGAGACCTGGCCCATAAAGATAAAAAGCGGAATAACCGTCAAACCGTAAGAGCTGAAGGTTGAAAAGATATCCCGGGCCAATAGTGATAGGGCTGCATCAAGGTTGACCAGTTGTACGAAACCGGTAAAACCGACTATGGCCATAGCGAAACCGACCGGAATTCGGGCGAAAAGAAGTACGATTAAAGCCGCAAGGCCAATCAGGCCGATGGCACAGGGACTCATGTTGTCGATACCTTCTGTTTGGAGGTTGTAAGTTCAATAAAAAGCACGATGCAGACCAGTAACGAGGCGGCGGAGATAGCGTAGACCACAGGGTAAAAAGGCATCTCCAGGCTTAAGGTAACCTCTCCGCTTGATCTGAGTATATTGGCGTAGAGAAAAGATTGCCAGGCAATTAAGGCAAAGAGTAAAAGACCCAGCAGTGTGGCGATAGTTGCACAGATTTTTTGGCCCAGGGCTGGTAGTCTTTCAACCAGGAAATCAACCGCAACATGACCCTTGCTTAAAGTCGTGGCCGGGATTGCAAAGGCTATAGTCAGAGCTCCAAAAAGTCCGACGAGTTCGTAAGTTCCGAGAATCGGGTGCTTGAAAAGGCGTAACAAGACATCAGCACAAGTCAACAACATCATTGCAATAATGCTCAAAGCCGCCAGATAATTCATTAGTTCTACTAACTGCCGGGTGATTTTGTTCACGTTTTTTAAGTTTCCTTGTCGCTGAGTAGTTATATTTTTTGGAAATATTCAGGTGCCCATAATTCAGAAGTTAAGTTGCAGCAGATAGCAGCGAACATCGCTTCGCCCTCATTAAAGGGGTCAAAGCTTTCACAAATGCTGCGCATTTATAAAAGCAATGACTCCAGCCGAGACAGGACGGTATCCAAATATTTACGATTTTTTACGGTTTTATCTAATTCAGTTCAGCAGTTCTTTTATTCGGGCAACGACCTTATCTCCCGGCAAGCCCCTGCTCGTAGTTTTTTTGATATAGTCATCCATTATCGGTTTGACCTGGGCTTTCCATTTAGCACTCTCAGCTTCTGACAGGGTGTAGATCTGGTTGCCTCTTTCCAGGGTGTAGGCACGTCCGGCGGCATCGGCATCATCCCAAGCCTGGCCTTGAACCGCGACCCATTCGTCGCTGACGTCTTCGAAGATCTTTTTCAAATTGTCCGGCAGAGCCTGCCATTTGCTCTTGTTCATGACGACGAACATAGAGGTCGTATAGCCGATACCAGGGATATCGGTGCTGTATTTGATCACCTCGCCCTGTTTCCAGCCTTTAAGAACCTCAATGGGTCCAATGGTTCCATCAACCGTGCCCTTCTGTAGGGCCTCATAGGTGTCTCCCTGTGGCATGGCGACCGGCAGAGCTCCAAGAGTTTTGACTATCTTGGCGCTGAGTCCGGTCGAGCGGACTTTCAACCCTTTAAGATCGGCCAATTCATGAACTGCTTTCTTCTTGGTGTGGAGAACGCCGGGGCCATGGGCATGAACATAAAGAACTTTTGTATCCTGAACCTCTTTAGGATTGAACTCTTTGGTGATTGTCGTAGCAATCTTAGTGGCGGTTTTACCATCCGGATAGCCGACCGGTAGATCAAGTCCTTCGAGCAGGGGGAATCTTCCCCTGGTGTAGGCAAAACAGGACATCCCGATATCGGAGATGCCGTTAACCACGCCATCGTAGACTTGCGGGGCTTTAGTTAAAGTGCCGCCGGGGTAGACCGTAATTGTAATCTGTCCATTGCTTCGTTTTTCGATCTCTTTGGCCCAGGCCTCACCAGCTTTGCATTGGCTGTGAGTGGGTGGGAAGAAGATGCTGTATGAGAGCTTAATCTTCTTTTCTTTAGCGATACTGTTGGCTGGAAAAATAAAGAGGATTGCAGCAGCCATCAGCAACAGAAAATAACAAAAGCGGAATTCTTTTTTTCGATTCATAATACACCTCATGTCCAAAAATTGGTTAAAAAATTGCCTCTCTGTCTCATCGAGTGATGATATTACTTTATATCTAAAAAAACAAGTATAAACTGAAAATTCTTTGTTTGGTTAAATTTGTGTAACTGCTTAGGTGCCCACCATAAAGCGACAGTAAATAGCGGCGAACTTTGCTTCGCCCTCATAAATGGGGTCAAAGCTGGGGTGCTGACGCACCTTTTACCAGCAATGACCCCAATCCCGGCAGTTTGGAGGCGGAACTTGGATAGTCACAGTCTATTAAAGAAAAGGGAGGCCGGATTCGTGCGAAGGTCGAAGGGGGCAGAAACCTTTCTGGTTATGTTAGCCATCCCGTGACTTTTTACGAGGGCATCATGTTTCGCTTGAAGCAAATTCAACGCTGAATTTACCTTGACAAACTTCTGTGCTTTTGATAGAAGCGGCGCTCGATTGAGGAATTGATCGGGCCGTTAGCTCAGTTGGTAGAGCATCTGACTTTTAATCAGAGGGTCACAGGTTCGACCCCTGTACGGCTCACCAGAACAAAAACAAGCACTTACGTTAATTCGTAAGTGCTTTTTTTGTGCCTAGGAAGCGGCGTTTCTGGGTTTGCCCCACACTTTGCCCCACACTTTGCAAAGTTACTATCGGTTTTCATAGTAAGGTGGACAGAGATTTTTTTACCCGATTTGAGCTGTACAGGAATGGAAAGGGAACTTTTGAGATTTTGGCTAATTGATGTGAGGTTCAGGTTAATGGCGGGAGCCAGGCGGCAAGCATTGAGGCAGAGCGCACTGCCATGCTCTGTTATTGATCTTCCAGGAAAACATCAAAGCTAATCGTCTCACCTGGTGCCGTTAAAAATTTAATCTCGGTAATGATAGTAGCTTTCTTTTCATGAATCTGATTTGCTATTTCGCCGGAGATCGGGCCACCATTGCGATTAACGGCGCTCAATTCTCCAAAAAATAGAAAAACGTCAATTCCTTGTTTTTTCAAGCCAGTTAGGATCGGGGTTTTGCGCTGCCGTTCTTTTTGAATTGCAGCCTGCATTTTTCGCAGAGGAATAAATTTTTTCAAAATGTCATAAACTCCAGCGGCATATTTGCGGCGCTTAAGGGTGTTTCTGTTTCTGTTTCTGCCAGATAGTCGCACCCCGGCATTTCGGAAAAACGTTCCCAGGCATCATCCGGAGGCGGGGGTGTTTCCGGTTCAGCGTCAGCGTCACTGGTGGCGTGAACTAATCGCTTTGCTGGTTCCCGCCAGGGAGAAGGCAGGGCGGCCTTAATCCACTCCTGAAGATTGCCGCCGGTTTGGTGCAGCTCACCTGGATCTTTTATACCTGCAGGCAAGCTTAACCGTTCGGTATGATCGTACCAATTTTGCCAACGGTCGGCGGCTTCATCTCCTGCAGGGTCATTGTCCAGCGCCAAAATCAACAAAGGCAGCTCTTTTAATTTGTCGGCGGTTCTTTGATCTGGTCGAGCCGAACAGTTCCCCAGGGCCAAAACTCCAACCAAGTCACCGACTTCTTGATAAATTAATATAGCATCTAGTTCGGACTCCACAACCACAACCGCCGGTTGCCGATCAAGCAAAAGCAAAGGTGCCATTCCGGAACCCGGTATAATAAAATATTTACTTCCGCCATTTTCAATGTCTTTTGCCGGTCGCCGGATTCTCATTCGCGAAAAGCCGGGTTGATCGGCGTCACGGGTGAGAACTTGACCGGAAATAGGGGCGGAAATTACCAACCCCCTTGGTAACCATAGAGAATCAGGCCGCTTGGCTCCTGATTTCGGAGGCAACCCCCATAATTTACGAGAGCTAAACCGACAAGGAAGCCGATCACCCGGGCGTGGTAGCAATAACCCTAAATTGAAAAGCTCAGCTGTGGCGGGAGTTAACCCGCGCTCTCTTTCAAGCTTGGCTAATGCGGCGGGGTTATTGAAGAGGGCCTCTTTACCCTGATTGATGTATTTGAGCGCCTGATTCTGCCATTTTAAGCCAGGTTCTTCACATTCGCGGGGCTTCATCTCTAAACCCCGCCTAAAGCCAGTGGTGGGAGTTTTAGGAAATATCGGGGTTGACTTCCAAGGGCGGCTGAAAGTGGCATTTTTTGAAAACCCCTTGATCTCGATTCCAATAAGCTGGCAAGCTTCCTTGAAGGACAGGCCCCCAAAATCTCGCAAGAACTGGATTCCGTCCCCGCCCTTACCGCAACCCCGGCACCAGAACGAGCCGCCCCGATCTGGATACTGCTCAGACCACACATGAAACCGATC
>DAOVTG010000081.1 GCA_030633185.1 Deltaproteobacteria bacterium | reverse complement strand
GTTTTGAGACAGAACCTGAATAGTTACGAAAAAACTTTCTTTGATGGCGTCGTAAAAAGTTCCGATATCATGCGTTGTTGCGGTTCTCCAGACACTCGACATACTACATGTATGGTCTCGCGCCTGGAGAACCACAACATCTTGCACCCCAAGGGCACTTCCTGCGGGGCGTCTATCGAAATTTTTACTTAGCCATCCCGTTACTTTTTACGAGTTTATCTTCTTTAGGCTCTTCAAAAAACAATCCCCGCCAGATCCTCTACGACATGACTATCATCAAACTGTAAACGCAGCTCTTCCCGAGCCAGCCATTGACCAGTGGCGACGGCAACTACATCAAGAGATCCATCGGCTTTTTTCTGATAAAGAGCCCCTCTGGGATAGTAGAATTTCCGGTCTCCGCGACCTCGTACTGAAGGGAGAGGAGAGATCCCGAACAGTTCATCACCAATAACCGGCAGGCGGTTGAGGTGAAGTTTAAAGCGCACTGTATAACCGTACAGATCACCAGCCAGAATTCCACTCCAACCACAAATCTCATCAAGCAGGGCGGCCAGCACTCCGGGATGCAGAGTGCCTGAAGCCTGCTGAAAAGAGGAAGCCAACTGTAAACCTTCATCGCCCCCACCAAAACGCACAATAATTGAGGGAAACTCCTCTGCGCTACGAAAGAAACGCCGCTTTAAACCGGGTTTTTGCCGTTTCAAACCACAGACAAAACAGTTGTCATAGACAGCCAAAGGCTGGTGCTGTGTACTCTTTTTCTGGAGCTGTTCCGGCTCTGAAAGAGGAAAATCCACCCCGGCGGTTTCCGTAGCGACCCGCACTTCCGCACTCAGATAGATTTTCTCACTACCCTGGCGTTGCATCGACAGGAGTATATTGCCATCTTTAACAACCGCCTTTAAACTCATCTCATCACCGATTTGAACGGCATCGGCAAAGCGCCAGTCAATCTCCAGAGGATAAACCAGATTCTCACCTTTTATACGAAGCCAGCAATGATCCGCCAGATCGAGCAGGGCGGTCATAGCCACGCCGCCATGCGGAATCCCCTGCCACCCTTCATGATCCAAACCGAAAACCATCTCGGTTTCAACCCCTGAATCGCAATCATTGACTGAAGAAAAGCAAAAATTACCGTGGCAAACGAAACAAGCTTCATGTCCTGCAACCAGCATAAAGTTCTCCTGTATATTTGGTGCATTCGTAATAAATCGCGGGATGGCTAAGTAAAAATTTCGATAGACGCCCCGCAGGAAGTGCCCTTGGGGTGCAAGATGTTGAGGTTTTACAGGCGCGAGACCATACATATAGTATGTTGAGTGTCTGGAAAACCTCAACAACGCAGGATATCGGAACTTTTTTACAACGCCATCGCTATCTATTGCAAGTCAATTTTAAAGTCTACTATAAAATTGCCAACGCTTTCCAGCAGGAAATATCACGAAATCCGGGAAAACACTTGACAGCTCCCTTTTTTTATCATATCCTTAAACCAATCTAAACTTAATAAGCATAGTGCACTTAATCCCCCGGAGGCAGACATGTTTTTTCAGCAATTTAAAGTCGAAGGTCTCGGCTGTTTATCATATATAATCGGCTGTCCGCAAGACGGTCGCGCCATTGTCGTCGACCCCAAACGGGACATTAACGACTACCTGAGGGCGGCCCAGATCAATAAGTTGAGAATCACCGGCATTATTGAAACCCACGTCCATGCCGACCATATTTCAGGGGCGGCCGAGCTTAAACAGCAAACCGGAGCCCCGATCCATATCGGAGCCGGTTCGCCGGTTGACTATGAGCACTTGCCCCTGCATGACGGTGATGAAATTGTTATCGGCAATGCCAAAATAAGAGTCGTTGCAACGCCTGGTCATACCCCCAACTCAATCTCCCTGGCCCTCACCGACCTGGTTCGCGGCGATCTTGTCGAAATGCTGTTAACCGGCGACCTTCTCTTTGTCGGCAGTATCGGTCGTCCCGATCTGGCCGGCGGCGAACTAATGGAAGAGCAAATCAGAAACTCTTATCACAGTCTGAAGGTGAAACTCGATGAATTTCCTGACTATGTAGAAGTTTATCCCGCCCATGGAGCAGGCTCTCTCTGTGGTGCCGGAATCAGTGCGAAACCTTCGTCGACCCTGGGCTTTGAACGCCGAACCAACCCCTTTCTGCAACTCGATTTTGAAGATTTCAAAGACCGACTACATCAAAATACGCCACATCGACCAATTAATTTCACCCATATCATAAATACCAACCTGCAGGGCCCCAAACTTATTGAAGAATTGCCGGTAATCAGTGAATACAAACCACTGACCTGCAAAAAGTTTCTGGCATCCGATCCCGACAAGCTGCTCATCGACTTAAGGGAGGCAACCGCCTTCGGCGGAGCCCATATCCCCAACAGTTACAATATCGGCATGGCCCCGAACTCCGCCACCTGGATGGGCAACGTCGTCAAACCGGAGAACGAACTCCTGCTCCTGGCCAATAATCATCAGGAGATAGAAGATGCAGCAACCATGTTCCGCAGAGTTGGTTACGACAATATCAAAGGCTATATTATCGGCTTAAGCAGTTGGATTCTGGCGGCGGAAGAGACCGGATTTTTACCCCAGATTACAGTTCATTCCCTGCACCATGTGCTCGAAAAATACAGCAATCATATGATTTTAGATGTCCGCAATGAGTCGGAGTGGCTCGGAGGTCACATCGAAAATTCTGAGCACCTGCCGCTGCCTGAGCTTATCAACCGGGGTTTCAACAATCATCTGGATCAGCATATCAGTGTCATCTGCATGTCCGGCTACCGATCCAACATCGCCGCCTCAATCCTTAAACAGCGGGGTTATAAAAATGTCTACAGTGTCATTGGCGGCATGAGTACCTGGAAAGCCGCCGGTTATAAATTTGATCAGTAAGAGCCTAACGGCTTTTCAATAAGGCATTTCGTTCACTCAATATCCGCTTAATCTCGACCGCCGCCCGGCGGCAAATATGATCGGGGTGCCCACCCTCACGCCGCCAACCGAGCTCTACGGTTTCGACAAATCTTGTGATCGCCGCAGCGGGCAGGGCTTGCGGACTGTGAGCCCATGAAAGCATTCCCTGAACCTGATCACGGCAGCTCAAATCGATATTAAAGCCGTACTGAAAACCTTTAAAAGCCATCAGAACCGGATAATAACCATAGTTGCGATCGCCCCGAGCCCAGAGCCGCAAAAAAGAGTACTCAACCACCTCTTTGGCGGTTTGCCCCTCCGCGGGACGATGTTTACGTCTCTGAATAACCCCGCGCAGTTCGTTATCAGCCAACCGCCGTTCACGCCACTCGCCTTTCTCATTCCGCCCCAGATCACCACCCAATAGCAAAAGCGAAAGATAGTCCTCAAGTTGTGGTTTAAGCTCACCAAAAGTAACTTTTTCAAAATTGAGATGCAGGCTGTGCGGTTTTATCTCCGCGACAAAATCAATCACTTCATCAATATAGAGGGCGACCAGGCCGGGATCCATGGAGAGCGGCATTGAGAAGCTGCGGGGATAGTCGATACGAACCAGTGAATATTCATAAAAACCGCCCGGCTGAGCGCCGATTCGAGGCAATGACAAAAGCGAGCGGCCGCGAATATGGCTATCAAGATAGCCCCCCAGACGCCAGCTAATGTCATCAAGAAAAAAGGCTTCATAATAGTGCATATTCTGAAAGAGAGGGTCACTGTGCCCACCTTTAAAGGGTTTGTCAAAAGTGGCAAAACTCCCCATATTACTAAACTCTAACTCTACCCCTATTGGCGTCTTTCCCGGCTGGCTATGGAGGGTGAAAAGCTCTTTCGCCATCGAACCCATCTCCGCAAAGGGTAGGACATCTTTTATCAAAGAAGCAGTCAGTAGAGCATAGACATAGAGACTGCGCTGATTCTCAGCAATCACCCGTTCGACCAGGGAATCGATCAGAGCATCGTACTGGGAACGATGGCGATTAAACCAAGCCATCGCCGCCAAGTTGGGAAAAAAGTCGTAATAACAATCCGGAGAGTGGGGGGGCAGGTTTTTAAAGTCAAGAACCCGGCGGGCTCCTTGAACCAGATAACCAAAAAAGAAGTGACGAAAGATCAAGCTTAAATGGGAGTGGAGAATCTCACGGTAACGCCATACCCGACGACTTACCGTCAGGCGGCGATATTGACGATCAGTTGCAATCTCCAGATTATGGCGAAAAGCGGCTGGAGCTCGGGAGTGGCTACTTTGATTTTTAAAGAAAAGAAAACGGCGCCGATAAGTAACCCCGATAAATTCACGCAACAGCATCAAGCGCTCAACCGCAGTCAAACGCCGATAAACCTTCTCGTAAGGAGTTGAACGGAGTTGCTCCGGAAAATAGAAAGCCACCGGCAAGCACCAAGGTAGTTGTCAGTTGTCAGCTAAAATAGAAATTTCATGCCACTATTATGGTTAACCCTAACAGTTTAATTTATTTTTATCAAGAAATTTTGTAACTGTTTTACTGATAGTCCCCGCGACTGAATTTCTCGACCTCGACCCGGGCCATAACCAAAGACTCCTGCATGAGATCAGCCAGTTCACCATGCTCAACCTGGTTGATATACTCCATCATATCTCTTGAGACCTGATCAAGCACCTGTACGGTCTCTTTCATCTTCTCAGGGTCAAGGCGTTCACGATTGAGTCCCTGACGATAGGTATCAAGAATATCGATAAGCTGCTCGGTATCCTTGATGCCCCGCTCACGCAGATCGGCGGCCTCAGGCAGTTCATCCAGAGCTGACACTTCATAGACCGGAAAACTCGCAAATCCAGGTTGCACGGAGCGGCTTGACGCCGTTTCACCAACCTCCTGACTTTTAAGTTCCTGTTCAAGAAGTTTGCCGAACTCACCTTTGATTTCCGACCGCTCGACCGTCGTTTTATTGGTCACACCGGCAATCTGGCCGGCTAAACCTGAATCTATTCCGTCAACACTCATGGTAAAGCTCCCGTAAGGCCTCTCCTAATCGATCAAAGGGAAGCCTGAACTGCTCCTTGGTTCGCATATTCCGGCATAGGGCCTCGCCCTGGTCAAGCTCATCCGAACCGACGATAAGGGCATACCTAACCCCGTCTCTATCGGCTTTTTTGAGCTGACTCTTGAGGCTTTTCTGCTGAAAACCTAAAGTTGTCACCGGCGCTTCCCGGTTAAGTTCCACATGTATCGGAAAAAGCAACCGTAAAGCTTTTTCTCCGAGAGGAACCAGGGCCACGCAAGGTGATGATAAAGGAGCAATCTCACTGCCGATCAACATCATAAGGCGTTCAAAACCGATCGCGAAACCAAATGCCGGGGTCGCTTTTCCGCCAAGTTCTTCGACCAGACGATCATAACGGCCACCGGCCGCCACCGCATTCTGAGCCCCGAGATCACTGGCTAAAAACTCGAAAGTCGTGCGTGTATAGTAATCGAGACCACGCACGAGCTTAGGATTAACCTGATAGTCAAGTCCGACATCATCCAACAGGCCGCAAAGGCCTGAAAAATGCTGACGACAACCATCACACAGGGCATCACTGATCAGTGGGGCATCGGTTACCGTCTCCCGGCATTGAGGATTTTTACAATCCAGAGCCCGAAGCGGATTTTCCGAAATCCGACGCCGACAATCTCCACACAAAGCCTCTTGACGTTGATCCAGATAATCCTTGAGCTGATCACGAAAAGTCGGTCGACAAGCCTCGCATCCCAAGCTGTTCAGATGCAGGACTACTCCTTTGACAGAGAGTGCATGAAAAAACTGTGCCAACATTACCAGAGTTTCAGCATCCTGATAAAAACTTGTCTCGCCAAAGACTTCCGCGCCGAGTTGATTAAACTGACGATAACGTCCTTTTTGCGGACGCTCATAACGAAACATCGGACCTACATAGTATAACTTATTGATTTCACTTATTTTTCCAAGAGAGTACTGATTGTAGGCGCGAACCACTGACGCCGTACCTTCGGGCCGCAGGGTCAAGGAACGATTCGAACGGTCGGTGAAAGTATACATCTCTTTTTCGACAATATCGGTCTCCCCACCGATACTGCGGGCAAAAAGTTCCGTCGGTTCTAAAAGTGCCAAGCGCAACTCGGCAAATCCGTACCCCTCAAGAAGGGTGCGAAATTTATCTTCAACTAAACGCCAGCGAAAACTCTCCGGCGGTAGAATCTCATTAAAACCTTTAACCGTTTTTATATTCGTTTTTTTCATAATTCCTAAACCCGGATAAACCGGAACCAAAGAGGTTTACAATCACACACACATATCATAACTTATTCAAGGCCCCCTTGACAACCGGAAATTAACTGGACCGGCAATTTGTTGCTGATAGTACCCGAAAGATCACCCTCAAGAAAGAGAAAACCATCATTTTTAACCTGCCACAAGCGGGCTGTAGACCAGTTAGATGGTCTTGCTTCATCGACTACAACACCCCATTTACCCGGTTTAAGACACCAACCACCGGCTTTGATTGCCACTTTTTCCAGGGCGCTCGGCAGGCGCTTGGCCGGATCTACCAATAGAGCCATAAGGTTGACACTTTCGGGCAGGCACTTCATATCAACCTGGCCCCCGCCCCAGACCAAAGCGGAAAAATCACCATAGCGAAACAACAACGAGGGAGCCATCCCTAACAACGAGGCTTTTCGGGTTTGTAAAAAAATAAAATCATTAGCCGGAGGCCCCAGAACCGAAATATCGACCCCATTAAGACGAAAAGGAAAAGAGAAAGAAGAGAGTTTACGCCACCGCACCCCGAAACGTTCCTGACTCGTCCGGCAGAAATTTTTAAAAGGTGGATAACCGCTCCAGACTCCATGATACCAGATTTCTCGAACCTGAAAATGTTCGATTAAAAAGAGCAGTCCACCGACCAGGCCGCGTTGAGGCTCGGTCAGAATAATAGTATCGATCCGTTTGATCTTACGCCGCCAGCAATAGGGCGCAATCACCTTTTCCGCCATAGAAAAGGAGGATCCCGTCCAGGAACCGCCATTGATCAACAAGGCCTCACCGCCCGGCAGCTCAAAGAGCAAACTTTGCGGTTTGCCGCCGACAAAAGCAGCCAGACCAAGTTTTTCCCGCTCTTGCTCATGCCACCACCATCCTTGATCCAGAAGACCGCCAAAAGCTAAAAACAGAAGTAACAAAAAACCGGATTTTTTATAACGAGGATAAGAGATCAACCAGAAAACCGTAAACAGAAAAAGAGCAAACAGAAACATCTCCCAACTCGTCAATGTCGAAAAATAACAACGGCGTTCAGGCAGCCAGGCCTGCAGGGAAAAACCGCCATAAAGCAAGGCTTCAAGAATCCAGACCAGCGGTTTAAGAAAAAGGGTCATAAGCCCGGGCAGGGGTGCCAACAACAGAGAGAGCATACCCAGTGGAATAATGATCAGAGAAAAAAGAGGCAGCATCAAGAGGTTGGCCGCCAGTGAATAAAAAGAGATAAAATGAACCCGGTTGATTAACCAGGGAGCCGTAGTCAAGGTTATTGCGGTAGAGCTCGTCAAAAGATAAAAAAGATTTCTTAAAGTGGCCTGAGACCAGGTCGGAAGCCCTTGGCAAATCGGCAAAAGCCCAAACTCCCACCAACTGGAAGCCCGTGGCAAAACCCACAAAATAGCGGCAACCGCACTAAAAGAGAGCTGAAAAGAGAGTTCAAAAAGGGCTTGAGGCCAGCAACAAAGAATCACAACTGCAGCCCCCAAAAGAGCTGAAAAGGGATCACGAAGACGACCGAAAAGCAGGGCAACAAGGAAAAATAGAGCCATTATCCCGGCCCGGACAACCGGCAGATAAAGCCCGGCCAAAAGCAGATAAAAAGGCAGAAATAAGATGGTCAGACCGGCCGCAAAAGGAACCGAGCCGGTTGCCGGCCACCGTTTTAGAAAGCCCGGTAGCAAACGCTGAACAAAAAAGAAAAAAAGGCCGACAACGATACTTAAATGAAGACCGGAGATAGCAAAGAGATGAAAAACCCCGAAATCAAGAAAGAGCTCTTTCACCTCAAACCGTAGCTGATCCCGACTGCCGATCAGGATCGCCTGCAAGATAGCCGCCGCTTCCCCTGCCCCGGCACTCTTGGAAAGAGTGCTATAAAGAGAGCGACGCAGCGTCTCAAGAGCCCCTAGACCACCACTGAAACGAGCCGCAAGCGTAAGATTATCAAAACTCTTAAGACGAGCACAAGCGATCAGGCCGGAGAGTACCTGAGTTCGAAGATATCCACGTAAAAAAGGATGACGGGCCGAATATAGAGGTCTTAATTCGGCTTTGACGGCAACAATATCTCCAACTCTTGGTAGACGGGAATCGTCATAAGCTGTAGCCGGAAGATAGAGCAGAATTTCACCGCGCCCGGCCAGTGGACCGGTTAAAGGTTCAAGACGTAAACGCCAACCGCTAAACGAACCTCGCGGGAAGGTAGTAACCCGAGCAAGAATCTTTTGGGGTTCGGATTTACTCCGTGACAGCAGGGTTTTTACATCCAGAAACTGGGCTCGACGAGAATTGATTTGCCAAGACACTGAGCCGGCCAACAACAGAGAAAAAAGTACCAAAAAGAGGAATAACAGAAGACGGGGCTTAACTTTAAGCCAACCTAAAAGAGCGTAGTAAAAGAGAGCCAAAAGAGCGGCAAAAAACAAAACCGAGAGAGGTGACAGGCCCTGACAAGTCGAGCCCACAATCGCCCAGACAATCATCAACAGGGGCAAAAAAAGAGGCCTGTAAGCAATCTCGCGTGCCGGCTCCCGCATTAGTCGATCATCTAAACCAGTAACTCATCAAGCTCTTCAACCAGCTTTCTCGCTTGCGGCGAAAGCTGGGTCGGCAAAACGATCTTGAGCTCAACAATCTGGTCACCGGCAGCCGCCCCTGTGACCTGAACCCCTTTCCCGCGCAGTCGCATCTTTTGACCATTCTGAGCCCCTTCCTTAACTTTTAAGATCGCTTTGCCGGAAAAAGTCGGCACTTCAATACGACCACTGAGCAACGCCGTCGTCAAGGGGACTTCAACTTGACAGAGCAGATCACGACCCTGCATCGTAAAGACCGAGTCGGGACGCACCCTGATAGTTAAAATCAGATCGCCGGACGGGCCGTTGTTAATGCCGGGATGGCCTTTGCCTTTAAGCCGTAAACGGGCTTCATGGACGGTACCAGGTGGAACCTTGACATTGACTTGTTGATTGTCAACCCGCAACTTAAGCTCAGTGCCATTAATCGCCTCGGCAAAATCAATCTCAACCTGATGCTCGGCATTACCGCCCCGCTGCGGACCGGGCGCTTGCCGCGGCCCCTGCTGAAAACCACCTCCGCTAAAAAGATTAGCAAAAATATCAGAGGGATCACCCTGGCTGCCGCGAGCAGAGAAGTTCCGGGCTCCACAACCGCCACCGCCACCACCAAAAAGATCACTAAAATCAAAACCTCCGGCCCGGCCTCCGGGAAAGCCTCCCCCGCCTCCAGCTCGCTGCTGAAAATCTGCACCGTAGGTATCAAATTCCCGGCGTTTTTTTTCATCACCTAAAACTTCATAGGCCGCATTGACCTCTTTAAATTTCTTTTCCGCTGCTTTATCATCCGGCTTAACATCGGGATGATACTGCCGCGCCTTACGCCGATAAGCTTTTTTAATCTCATCGGCCGTAGCCTTCTTATCAACCCCGAGAGTTTTATAAAAATCTTTCCCTGCCATATAATTTTGCTCCCCTAAGAGATTTCGAAATTTTTATTTTTGATGGCGTCGTAAAAAGTCCGATCTACTGCGCTGTTGTGGTTTTTCAGGCACTCGACATACTACATGTATGGTCTCGCGACTGAAAAACCACAACATCTTGTATATCGAAATTTTTACTTAGCCATCCCGTGACTTTTT
>DAOVTG010000183.1 GCA_030633185.1 Deltaproteobacteria bacterium | reverse complement strand
GGAGAACTCCAGGCCCGGGAATTTCATGGTAACTCCGCTAACCGGTTGTTACTCGATTGGTGGCAACTGCAGGAAACGGGTGTCGAAGCCCGACTTTCGCGGCTTTGTCGCTGGGTTTTGGAGGCCGAGGCCGCATCGATAAATTACGGCTTGCGTCTGCCGGGCCAAGAGATTGCTCCCGGTCGAGGGCCGCAACACCGTCACCAAGTGTTGACGGCACTGGCACTTTTTGATGGTCATAAAGCAGCAGCAAATGGTGCGAACATCGCTTCGCCCTCATAAACGTGGTCAAAGCTGGGGTGCTGACGCACCTTGTACCAGCAATGACCCCAATCCCGGTAGTTTGGGGGTTAATCTTGAAGTGAAAATAGTTTATCAATGGAAACTTTGACTCCATTTTCACGCCGTTGGTTGATGACGGCTTTGACTGCAGTTTTGCTGCCGCACCTGCTGGTCTTGCCGTGGTCGTTGGTGATCTTAACGGTGATGGCTTTGGGGTTGGGCTGGGGGCGCTCTTTTGCCGGTTTTCCAAAACCGCCTCGGATAGTCAAATATCTGCTCTTTATCTTTGCTCTGGGCGGTTTTTTCGTTACTTTTGGCTTTCCGGCCGGGCGCAGTTCGGGCAGTGCTTTGCTGGTTTTGATGGCGGCACTTAAACCCTTAGAGATTGAACAGCGAAAAAATGCTCGTTATCTTCTGCTGCTCACCTATTTTCTCGTGGCCGCCTATTTTTTTTCGCATCAGGAGATTGCGGCGGCTCTCTGGTTATTCTTTGCGGTTTTTCTGATCACCACGGCCTTAACCGCTCTTGAGCTGGATGATGAAGCTTTTCTCTCCCGGCGGCATCTAACGCCCGCCCTGATTCTTTTAAGCGCCTCCCTGCCGGTGGCGTTGGTTCTTTTTCTCCTCTTTCCCCGGCTGCCGGGCCCTTTATGGAGTTTTCCCGAAGAGCGTCGGGTGGCGGTTACCGGGCTCCCGAATGAACTTGAAATGGGCGGTATCAGTCGTCTGGTACGTTCATCTAAGGTCGCCTTGCGGGTCGAGTTCGACGGCCCCTTGCCGCCCCCGGAAAAACTCTATTGGCGCGGCCCGGTATTTTCCTTGTTCGATGGTCGTATCTGGCGCCGCCTTGAAAAATCCTCTGTCATTGCAAAATCCTTCCTCGTTCCTCTTTCTCCTATGCAATCTTATACGGTGACTCTGGAAGCCCATCATCAGCCTTGGCTGTTGGTGCTTGATCCACCTTTTTCAGCGCCTGCCGGAACCTCTTTTTCGACTGCTTTAGAAGTGCTGCTTGAGCGTCCGCTGCATCAAGTCTATCGTTACCAAATGACAACCGCCGAAACCTTCGAATGGTCTGATAAAGGGCAGGAAAACAGTAGGCTTGCCGATTCAGAGAGGCTGGTTTCTCAAACTGCAATTTCGCGTAACCCGCGTAGCTTCGAACTAGCTCGTTCCTGGGCTGCGGCCGGGTTTGATGACGAGGCTTTAGTCGAAGAGCTTTTAAATCTTTTTCGGCAAGATCCCTTTCGCTATACCCTCGAACCTCCATTATTGGGCGGCAGCGGCCCGGTGGATGAATTTCTCTTTCAGACCAAGGCCGGTTTTTGTGAACATTATGCCGGGTCTGCGGCTTTTCTGTTGCGGGCCGCCGGTCTGCGGGCTCGGGTTGTGGGCGGTTATCTCGGAGGAGAACGACACCCTTTGGGCGGCTATCTGATTGTTCGTCAGTACAATGCTCATGCCTGGATTGAAGTGCAGATTGAAAATAGGGGCTGGGTGCGTATCGATCCGACTGCCGCCGTGGCCCCGGAACGGGTCGAAATCGGTATCGCCGCAGCCTTCCCCGAGAGTGATGCTTTTTTCATGTTGCGAAAAGGTGCCGGGTTCGGCTGGTTGCGGAAAATCGGTCAGTATCGGGATCTGGCCGAGTTTTATTGGAATTATTGGGTCTTAGGTTATGGGCCAAAATTGCAAAATCTCTTTCTCGGCCGTTTCGGACTTGGATTGCACAATCTGAATATGTGGATGGCGGCCCTCATCGGCCTGCCTTTTCTGGCCCTTTCCTTAGGGCTTGGCATCCTTAAGCTTGCAGTTCTTGAAAAAGTGCCGCAGGAAGTTAAACTTTACCGGCGCTATTGTCGCCGCTGGGCCCGGCGCGGCCAGCCGCGCAAACTGTCAGAGACCCCGACCGCCTATGCTCAACGTTTGATCCGGGCGTCTCCGCAAGAAGCTCAAAATACTGTCGCAATCGCTGCACTTTATCTTAAGTTGCGTTACGGAAAAAAAAGAGATGTTGCGGCTCAACTCAAACGTTTGCGCTCGTTATGTGGTTGAAAAATGAAAATTACTTGCCTGCAGGGTTGTAACCCCTGTATAGTTCGGTAGAACGTTGAGGAGTTATGTTGTGCAGCGGATAGCGGCGAACATTGCTTCGCTCTCATAAACGGGGTCAAAGCTGGGGTGCTGACGCACCTTGTACCAGCAATGACCCCAGCCCTTGGCAGTTTGTGGGAGATACCTGAACAGTTAAGTCGAATTAATCTTTTTATTCGAGTAGGTGAATTATGAAAATAGACTGTTTTTTTCGCAAAAAAATTCTTTTTTTAGTTTTGCTTAGCTTCATGCTCAGTCCGCCCGGATTATTGGCGGCGGCGCCGACCGAGGTCTATTTTAGTCCAAAAGGTGGAGCGGAAGCGGCGTTGGAAAAACTTATCGATAGTGCAAAACAGGATATTCGCGCGGCTCTATACTTCTTTACCAGCCGACCCCTCTCCGCTGCAATCTTGCGGGCTCATAAACGCGGCGTCAAGATTCAAGTGATAATTGACGGCAATAGAGAGAGTGATTATTCGAAAGGTTTTTATATGCGTCAGCGTGGGGTCGATGTGCGCTACGCCCGGGGCCTGCCCAAAAAAGCTTGGAAAAGTAAAAAACGTAAGTATCAGATGAAGAAATATGGCCTCATGCACCATAAATTTATGGTTGTTGACGATAAAACGCTGGCTACCGGCTCCTATAACTGGACCGCCTCCGCCGAAAAGTGGAATCGCGAAAATCTTCTAATCATTAAATCCTCTTCCCTGGCCCGAATATATACCGCTGAATTTAAAGAGGTTTGGGAAAGCACTTTCATCAAGTAATAATTGGGTTATAGATCCAGTCCGTCCAACGGGCTGGTGAGGCGTGAGATATCTTTATTTATTACTTGGGTGTAGAGTTCCGTAGTTTTGACATCCGCATGCCCCATAAGTTTTTGCAGCATACGGATATTGATCCCGTTCACCAGCATGGTGGTTGCGAAACTGTGGCGCAGGGTATAGCAGGTGACTCGTTTGTCGATTCCAGCTTTGCGGGCGGCCGTTTTTACCGCCTTTTGCAACCCTGATTCCAGTACGTGATGTCTTTGTTCTAGTTCTGACCGGGGATCAATAGAGCGTTTCTTTCCCGTAAATACATATTGCCACCCGGTTTCCATGGCTGCATTTTTATACTTTCAGGCATATCGACCAGCTGAAGTCCGACAATGATATCTTTTTCCAAGGATTTGGAAGACTGGAGGCTGACCGCCATGATTCTGAAGAGAACATCCATGGGCATTAAATCAATAGCATTATCATCCATAGCGGCAAAAGCGATTTTCGGGTTTTCACACATCGCCGCTATTTTGTCTCCGACTTCTCCCGCCTGTTCCGTCTCCATGAGATACTCGGACAAAAGATAATTGCGTTTCTGCGCATTGATGGTTGCTTCCGCCAGGCCGATCAAGGTATCCCGAACCGTCTTGGTGGGCGGCAAAAATCCCGAGTTTCCAGGAATCTGCCGGGCAAAAAGCCCCGCCCCATAGAACCAGCCGTCATCATGAGCAAAGAAACTGCCTGACATTTTGGCGCCACCGACCAACCGGGAAGGATACACCTGGCTGTACCAGTCGGAATACAGGGCGGTCATCAGGTTTTCATGAGCGATGATCTTTGTGCGTTTATCGGCGAAAACCGAGGCCCCATGGATATGGCAGTCGTGATGGTGGGTGTAGATAATCGCCTCCCCCTTGGACTAAAATGGAATGCGGATTTGCCCGAATACGCCATGGGTGGTGAATTTATGCGCAATTTCACCGTTATACTCCAAGGAAGCAGTAATGCCGCTATCACTGGTAAAGCTTAATCCGGCGCCCAGCAAGGCGCTGCTGGACTGCTCCCGGCCGTCGACGTTTATTTCCGCAGGAACGCCTGTAAAAGAAATCGGCATGGAGTATCGGTCAACATCATAATCATACTGCCAGGCAATATTGAATTCCGGAGTCAGAATACCTTTGGATGTTTTGAAAGACTGCGACACTCTGAAGCCCAATTCGGAGGTCAAACGATCTGTTTGCCTGTTGTCAATATGCATATCCAGGCTGCCCGCGCCCGATTCCTGAAAGCCCTCTTCGTCGAGATAGGTGTAAAATAAGGAAGCAAAGGGCTGAATGGCCCAGTTGTAACCGGAGAAATCATACCCGGCTTCTATTAATACGGAATACGCATCGGCGTCATGATCGCTTTTCGTATAGTCTTGAATAGCTCCGATGCTGATTCTGCGGTTGTTGTCATAGCGGTGGTCGCCATAGGTGAAAACGCCTTCCAGGTAAGCCCGATCAATAAAATATGTGCCGTAAACGGAAGCCAGAAAGCTGTCGATGTCACCGGAACCGAAATTTGAATCAAGATCGATCTGTGTATCGGCAAACCCAAAACCAATGCCGACCACCATTTGTTTGCTCAACGCATACTCGACGTTTACCGCCACTCCGCCCATGGAGTAGTCAAATCCGCTTAGGCCATCCGCTTCGTCCGCATCTCCGAATTGACCGAAACCATCGATCGAAATTCCCCAGCGCTTTTGCTGTGAGATGTCCTGACCGGTATTCAAATCCTGGCTGCTATCGGAATCATTAGCGGCAAGCAGAGGTATGTTTTCATTAAAGGCCTGATGCCGGGTCTCCTGGGAAAGTTTGTTTTGCCACACTTTGCGCAGGCGCTCCCGCACGGTTCTGACATACTGACGCGAAACATTAAAGGTTGTAAAGGTGTTTGCGTCATAGATTCCCGGGCTGAAACTGGCAAAAGCGGATTTATATCCTGAGGCGGGCAAGATCTGGAATTCTCCAAGGGCCCTTCCAAAATCATTGTCGGCAGATGCCAGAACGCTGTCGTGGAACTTACCTAAAATCATTTCGTGACCGTTTTGGGCCACCGTAGTAAAACTTTCCGGGTTTACTGTCAACTCGACCGCCCTGGGAAGATAATCGGTGGAAAAGCT
>DAOVTG010000120.1 GCA_030633185.1 Deltaproteobacteria bacterium | reverse complement strand
TGACCCGAGCCGCCCTCTAAAAGCACTTGGCTACCGGCTTTAAGACGTTTGACGGTTTCGTTAAGCGGGGTGGAGGGCGGCCCCTGAAACTCGACATAGTAGAGGGTGTAGTCATCGGGAAAGAATTTAACCTTGATCAGCGGCACAATCCCGGTTACCGAAAGGTAAAGAATGGTTAAGGCCGCGCCAAAAAGAGCAATCACGCTAAACAGGGTTGAAAAACGAAAACGCAGGGTCAAAGCCACAATTTTTTCGTTAAAACGCCGAAACCAGGTCATCACCAAACGTTCACGCCCGCCGCCGACATAACTTGAGGAGGTCAATTTTTTGGCTCCCGGCCAGTCAAGAAAATGGCCCGGCAAAATCACCAGACACTCAAAGAGAGAAGCCATAATGGCAAAGCTTACGGCCTTTGGAATATAGGCAAAAAACTCTCCGGTAGAGCCGGACATGATCAGCATCGGCAAAAAAGCCGCCACCGTGGTTGAGGTTGCGGCGATCACCGGCCAAGCAACCTCATCCGCGCCGTTAAGCACCGCCAGGTGCAAAGGCTCTCCCTCCTGAAGATGACGGTAAATATTTTCCAAAATCACAATCGCGTCATCAACAATTATGCCGCTGACCAGAACAAAGGCAAAGAGAGTGATCTCATTTAACGAATTACCGGTAACGTACATGATGATCATCGTACAGAGGAAAGAGAAGGGAATCCCGACCATGATCAAAAAAGCGTTGCGCCAGCCCATAAAAAGCCAGACAGAAAGGGTCACCAGAATGATACCACAAACCAGATTGAACCCTAACGTGGTAATCGAATCATCAAGATGAATACGTTGATCCTGGGTCAAAATCACCTCAACCCCTTCCAGCTCAAGGCGTTCGGCAAAGCGCTCAACAATTTTCTCGACCTCGGCCACCATTTTTATGGCGCTGCCTCGATCATTTTTTACAACTTTAAGACCGACACTTGTCCGACCGTTGACGGCCGAAATATAGAGCGGGTCGCGATAAGCTAAATGAGCCTCACTCATGACCTCGCCAATGGTGACAAAAGAGCCGTCCCCGTCGCGGCGGATAATAGTTGCGGCGATATCGGCCCGGCTCCGAAAAAGCTCATCGACAACAACAACAAACTCGCCGTCCCGGTTTTCATAGTCACCAGCCGGGAGAGAGAGGTTATCCCCTTTTAAAGCGGTGGCAACATCCTCGAAAGTCAAACCGAGAATTTCAAGGCGCACCGGATCGATAAAGACATGAAACTCACGAACAAATTCACCGGTGATTTCAACATTCTCGACCCCGGCGATTCGTTTCAAAAAAAGTTTCATCTCCTCAGCCATCAGGGTCAAGGAGTGGTTATCGCGATTGCCCACTAAATTAACCGTGACCACCGGCAGCCAATAACTGACATCAACCTGTTTGAAGCGCGGCGGTTCAATCCCCGGCGGCAGATTCGACATCGCCCCTAAAACTTTCAGGCGCAGCTCTTTGTAGAGTTCATCATAGTCGGTATCATCAACAAATTTGACGATCAGACTCGAACGTCCCCGGTAAGAGGTCGACTTAATAAACTCAACCTCCTCAAGATCATCAAGCGACTCCTCAATCTCACGGGTCACCAGAGCTTCGACATCTTTGGGTGAAGCCCCCGGCAAGAACGTGGTGATCATCACCTTACCCATATTAACATTAGGATAACGCTCCACCGGCAGCTCTAAAAGAGCAACACAGCCAACCACCATGAGCATGAGAAAGAGCAGGTTGACCAGCACTTTCTGGTTAAGAAAAAATTCAATTACTCTGCGCATAGAAAAATAGAGACAAATAAAAAGTGATTGCTTTTTCAACTTTCAGCAATTAGACTAAGTCATAAGGCTAAGTCTAAAATGAGGTTTGAAATGACTACGGTTAATGTTCATGAAGCGAAAACCCATCTTTCCCGTTTACTGGTTCGAGCTCATGCCGGTGAAGAGATCATCATTGCCAAAGCCGGTCATCCCTACGCCCGGCTGGTTTCCCTGACCCCGACAAAACAACGACGGCCCGGCATTGCCAAAGGGAAACTAACTGAAGAGTTTTTTGACCCCCTACCTGAAGACGAACTAACAAGATGGGAGTCTTGAAAATGATACTGGACACTCATATCTTTTTATGGTGGCTCTTAGACGACCCTAAACTTCCGCAAAAAATACGCCGACAACTTGAAGATTATAACTATGAAGTTTTTGTCAGCGCCGCCTCAGTCTGGGAAATTGCGACAAAATTTCGTTTAGGGAAACTGCCCGAAGCCACTTCCATTGCTAAAAGTCCTGCACTCTGGATCGACCGGGCAGGATTTACGCCGCTTGCAATCACTCCGGAGCAGGCCCAATTAGCCGGTGCCTGGAAAATGGCTCATCGCGACCCTTTTGATCGCATGCTGGCAAGCTCAAGCCTTCCTGAAAAAAATGCCCTTGGCAACCATTGACCGGGCCTTTAAAAACTTTCCGATTGATCTAATCAGCGAATAGTGCGCGACCGAAGACCGCCAATCTCTTTAGCCTCTTTGGTGAAAACCTAACGGCAGCTAAAACGATCGCCGCTTTTTACATTTTCACCAACAACTCTGAAATCACCATTGACAGTTTGGCCGAGTTTGACGACCTTGACCTCTTCGCCATTTTCCCGAACCAGCCAGAAAGCGCCGTAACGCTCAATCACCGCAGTTACCGGAACCTCGACCACACCGCCGGCTTCCGGCAGATCGATAGACAACTCAAGCGTGATACCACCCCGCATCTCGGGCAGGCCTTCACTGATCTCCAGCTCAACCTGGATTTTTCTGGTTTTTTGGTCAAAGGCCGGAGAGAGATGGAGCCAACGGGCCGGAACCGCCAATGACGGTTGGCCGCTAACCACGGCAGGCAAAACCAGAGAGAGTCTCTCTCGCTCTCTTTTCAACCACTCATACTGTGCCATAGTTAACGAGAAAGGCACCAGCAGAGTCCGATAATCACCAACCTGACCAACAATCCGCCCCATCGTCAGCCATTCACCCGGCTCAACCTTACGTACCAAGAGATGCCAACCGGTCGGAGCTTTAATTTGGCAGCGCCGACGACGCTCTTTAAGAAGTGCCGTCTTGACCTCTAATTCGGCCAAGGTAAGTCGAGCCTGATCATATTTTAATTCAAGTTCCTGAACCCGGGTCTCGGAAACCGCTTTCTGACCACTTAATTTACGATAGCGCTTAACCTCACGGTGCCAATAAACCATCTGATTTTCAAGTCGCGCCGCGGCGGCCTGGTTAGCTTCCAACTCAAGGTCGATAAAGGTCGTATCAATCCGGGCAAAAAGGCCGTCAGGGCCAATCACATCACCCATTTCGGCCCGCACCTCAAGACAACGCCCAGTCTCTTCACAGGTCAAAAAGCGCCGCCATCGAGCCCGAGTATAGCCACGCAAAACCGTCGTCTGCACCGCAGCCCGGGCCGTACAGAGGGAAAAAGATTGATCTTTTTCAACCTCGGTTGCAGGCACTTGGGAGAAGGGAAAAAAGAGTAATGAAAAAAGAAAACCGAGAATAATTAATTTACGCATCATATTATCATCAACCACTTGATTTCGTCTTGGTCAAGTTAAATGTTTAACCATAAAGTTACAGCAAATGACGACGAACGTTGCTTCGCCCACTTCAAGGGGGTCAAAGCTGGGAGGCTTACGCCCCTTGTATCCAGCAATGACCCCGTCTTTCGGAGGCTTGGAAAAGGGCGACGGTTTTTTATTCGCGCTTTCTCGGCTGGGGTCATTGCTGATACAAGGTGCGTTAGCACCCCAAGCTTCGCTGTGAGCGCAGCGAGGAAGCACTCTTGGGGTGTGACCCCGTTTATGAGAGCGAAGCAAAGTTCGCGGTTGCTTGCTTCGACTTAACAGCATTGAGTTGCGGGCAAAGCCCGCATTAAAGTGATTCAAAATAATCCTCAAGAATCAAACGATGATCAAAGGCAATATTTTCCGGCAGGTTATCTTGGAGATAAACAGCGGCTTTGCCGGCATCGTCACCGGCTTGTAATTTACCTCTGCCGATGGCCGTAAAGATGGTTGAAATGGTGTGCTGACGAGGGTCGCGGGCGGGATCCGAGTAGGTATGAAACTGACCGGTCAACTCAACTTCAAGGCCGGTCTCTTCACGAGCTTCACGAACGGCGGCAGCTTCCAGACTTTCACCATAATCGACAAAACCACCCGGCAGAGCCCAGCCCGGTGGAGGGTTGAGACGTTCGATCAAGACAATACCACCTTCATAAGAGATCAGGATATCAACCGTTGGTACCGGATTACGGTATCTGGTCAGTTGATGATTACAGTTAGGACAAAAGAATGTTTCGCGCATGTTGCTACCTTCAGGTTGTCTTCAATTAAATTCTCAAACCGCTTGTGATTTCTGCTTCATTTAATCACCACCATGATTACTGAACATTTAACAATCCGTCAATCACGGCCAACAGGGCTTTAATGGTATAGGGTTTTTGCAGAAACGCTTCACCCTTACCGAGTTCTTTGATAACTGAATTATCGGAGTAACCAGAGGTGTAAAGAACCGGCAAACCGGGATAATTATCTCTTAATCGGCGACTAAGTTCGAGGCCGCCTATTCTCGGCATAACCATATCTGTAAAGAGCAAATTCGGGGCTTTCCCTGCAACCTCCAACTTATTCAAGGCATCTTGACCATCAACCGCGTCAATCACCCGAAAACCGGCTTTCTGCAAACGGATACCAGCAATTTTCCGGATTTTTTCATCATCTTCGACCAATAGGATAGTCGCACCCTTAACTCGAGAAAGATCTTTCCCGGATAATTTAAGCTCATCAGGTTCAACTGCAACAGTATCATCATGATCATCATGACTAAGGGGCCAATAGATTCTAATTGTCGTTCCCTGACCAGGTTCACTGTAGATGGTAATATAGCCCCCATTTTGTTTAATAATACCATAGACCGTGGAGAGCCCGAGACCGGTACCCTGACCCAGCTCTTTGGTCGTAAAAAATGGTTCAAAGCAGTGTCCCAACGCCTCTGGGCTCATACCACAACCATTATCACTGACTTCAACCAAAGCCTGACGACCAGGCAAACTACCAACATGAGAAGCAACGAAATCATCATCTAAGACAATTTCGGCTAACCGCAGGGTGATTTTTTTGCCTTTTTCGACACTTTCGCTTTGTTTTAAAGCATCACGAGCATTAACTAAAAGGTTGATGAGTATTTGTTCAATCTGACCTGGATCGGCCTTAATCTGGATTGCAACTTCGGGTTCGGGAAGATCAAATTTTAACTCGATATCCTCACTCAACAGCCGCCTCATCATCTTCATCAGATTTTCAATTAATTTCCGCAAACAGAGATCTCGGGGCTGAATTATCTGGCGGCGGCTGAAAGCCAGCAGTTGACGGGTTAAATCGGCAGCCCGACGACCGGCCTTATTAATCTCGACAAGATCCGACCGTATTGGTGAATCTTTATCGCATTCGTCGATCAAAATCTCGCTGAAACTATTAATAACCGTCAAAAGATTATTAAAATCATGGGCCACACCGCTGGCCAGGGTGCCGACCGCCTCCATCTTCTGAGCCTGAAAAAGTTGCTCCTGAAGTTTTTGGGATTGGGTCACATCATGTTTGATCGCTACATAATTGATAATCTTACCCTGCTCGTCAAAGAGCGGAAAACCCGCAGTATCTTCATAGACCAAGGTTCCATCTTTCCGGCGGCTGACTAAAACCCCGCGCCAGCTTTGCCCTTGTGATACAGCCTCCCAAAGTTCCCGGCGCTCGGCCTGATTCTCATCCGTAAAGAAAAGGTCGCGCGGATGGCGGCCCACCATCTCGGCAATCGTATAGCCGGAGAGCACTTCGTAACCGTGATTGACATATTCGATAATTCCATCAAGAGAGAGAATAGCAACAGCCGAATGAGTCTGCTCGAAGAGGCTGGATAATTTCCTCATCTGCAAAGCACTCTCGGCGCTCTTTTCGAGTCGTTTTCGGTTATGCCGAAAAGAGAAAAATATGGCCAGCAAACCGGCCAGCCACAAAAGCAGATACATTCTTGCAAGATTGTCCATATGTTGCCGGTGGCGGGCCAGAGACGGCCCCATAGCGATCGAAACACTGATACCGCCACGTAAATCACCGACCTGATAACCCTGTACGGCGTGACATTTGAGGCAACGCTCTTCAACAAAAAGCGGTTTCATCAAACGCATAAAAGGGTGCCCCTCAATCAGGGTTTCCTCAACTACCTCGTCAGCACCCCCGGCAAAAGCTTTAAGCGCACTCTCCTCCCAAACATCGGGACGATTTTCCGGACGCAGGGGTTTAAGGCTGGTGATATGACCCCGAAAACCAAACTGCCTAAAGCCCAGTTCATGAACCTGGCGCATCATATAGGCCGGATTAATCAAGGTTAAAGGTTGGCCGTCACTGGTCGTAAGATCGCGGTGCGGCAAATGAGAAAGATGGGGATTAGGTGGAGTCTCAGCCGTCGGCGTAACGTAGACACCGCCATGACCGGCAACCCAACGACGAAAAACAAGATCCTTATTAGAGGTATCATGAGCCTGTTCAACAACGTTAGCCCTGACGTGATTAAGATGATCGAAATTACTGAACAGGCCTAAACCGAAAAGTACCAGAGTCCAGGCCAAGGCGGCTCCCAGAGTATAACTTAACAGCAGCTTACGGTTCTGGATCGAAGATAGTTGTTTTTTCATAGGACAAACTCCGAAAATTGTTCAATTATTCAATAACTCGGCAATCCTGGCGGTCAGTTTCTGCATCGTATAGGGTTTATCAAGTAAGAGGATGGGGTCGAGCCCTTTGAGTTCATCCCGATCGGTGTAACCGGAGGTGTAGAGGATTTTAATCTTAGGGTAATGTTGATGAACTCGTAAAAAGTAACGGGATGGCTAAGTAAAAACCAGATCGGGTGGAACCTGTGAACTATCGAGTAAAGCCAGAGATTTTTCTTATTATTCAACATGTTTCCTAAGTACCTAACCTGAACAATCCGGAACCGAGTAAACATTCAACGTTCAACATTCAACGTCGAACGTCGAATGGAAACACGCCGACGCACCGGGTATGACCTTTTCTCCCCTACTTCGATGTTGGATGTTCAGCATTCGATGTTCGATGTTCGACTGTTAACCTGTCGACCATATCCAACTCCTCTTGCCGGTTATTAACCACGCCGTCGAGGCGGGCGTCTCTGACTTGATCAAGGATTCTCTTAAACTGGGAGCCGGGGGTCAGACCGGCCGCAATCAGGTCGTTACCGTTAATCTCGATCTCAATAAACTGGAGTCGGGTAAGATAACTGGAAAGCGCTTTTTTGACCTCCTGGTTCTCATGACCGGCCATAATATAGAGCAGTATTTCAAGCGGCAGGTCGAAGAGCCGGGCGTAGATTTCGGAGTTTCGATAGACTTTACCCTCTTGGCATAAACGACCAAGTTCGGCCGCGGCCTCAATTCCGCGCCGCCGGAGAGCGA
>DAOVTG010000155.1 GCA_030633185.1 Deltaproteobacteria bacterium | reverse complement strand
TTTCCCGGTTTTCATCAAGAGTCTTGCGGATCAGACGGATCAGGCGGTCGGTGCCCAGGGGTTTATTGTAGAAATCCTTAATTCCCAGGGCCAGGGCCTCTTCGCGGTTGATGGTGTCACTGTGGCCGGTGCCCAGGATGATCGGCATTTCGGGGTTGAGTTTAAGGATGGCCTGGGCGAGTTTGTCGCCGCTCATTTGGGGCATGGTCATGTCGGTTAAAATCAGGTCAAAAAGTTCAGGGTTAGGCTTGATCAGCTTCAGGGCGGCGGCTCCGTCGCTGCAGGTTGTAACTCGGTAGCCGAGTTTTCCCAGAGCACTTTGATTAAGTTCGACAATCTCTTTTTCATCGTCAACTAGAAGCAGTTGCTCGCTGCCGGTCGGCAGTTTGTGGAAATCTGACAGAGAGTTGGTCATGGTTTTGTGATAATCGAGGGTCGGCAGGAGAACTGTGAACGTGCAGCCGTGGCCGGCTTCACTCTGCATGGAGATTTCACCATTCAGCTTTTTGACAATGCCATGGATGGTGGCGAGCCCGAGCCCTGAGCCCTGACCCACAGGTTTAGTTGTAAAATAGGGTTCAAAAATTTTGTCGGCGATCTCCGGCGGAATGCCCGGGCCCGTATCGTGAACCCTTAAAACCAGATAATTGCCAACTTTAAGATTGTCATGTTTGTGGGTTGCATTCTCGTCCAGCTCTAGATTCTCCACCTCGATGCGAAGTCGGCCGCCTTGATCACGCATGGCGTGGGCTGAGTTACTGCAGAGATTTATCATGATCTGATGGATGGGGCCGGGGTCTGCCATGATAAGGTCTTTTTCGGCTTCTATTACGGATTCAAGTTTTATGCTTGATGGTAGAGAATTATTGATCAGCTTGATTGCTTCCTTGATAATTGGAGTGCTTTTTAAGGGTTGAAAATCATTCTCCTGTCGGCGGCTGAACGTGAGGATTTGACCTACCAGCTCTTTGGCCCGCTGACCTGCGGCCAAGGCTTTGCCGAGTCCTTTCTGGGCAGGATGATTTTCATCCAGTTCAAACATCATGGCGAGTTCAAGGTTGCCGATCAGAATTGTTAAAATATTATTGAAATCGTGGGCGATACCGCCGGCCAGCGTGCCGATTGCTTCCATCTTTTGGGCTTGTTGCAGTTGGCGGCGCAGGTGGGCTTCTTCGCTGATGTCACGCTTGACGGCGATGTAGTGAGTAATCGTTCCTTCATGATCAATCAGGGGTGAGATCGAGACCTCTTCTTCGTAGAGAGAACCATCTTTTTTCCGGTTTAAAAAATGACCGCTCCAGCTTTTTTTAGCAACCAGGGTCTGCCACATTTCCGAAAAAACTTCAGGTTTGGTTTGACCGCTCTGTAATATCCGGGGATTTTGGCCGGAAGCTTCCTTCCGGTTGTAGCCGGTAATCGAGGTGAAGGCCGGATTTGTATAGGTAATGTTGGCTTGATGATCGGTGATGACGATGGTTTCCGTGGCCTGGTCAACCGCGCTCTGTAAAAGTTCAAGTTTTTGCAGGGCCTGCCGTCTCGCTGTGACATCCTGGATGGTACCGACCATTTTTAGCGGCTGACCGGTTATCGGATCGCGAATGGTTTTAGCATGGGCATGGAGAATTCTTTCTTTCCGGTTGTCGGCCCTCAAAATTCGATAGTCAAGCGAGTAGAGAGTTCGGTGCTGGAGCGCATCGATGACCGCTTTTTTCATCATGTTGCTGTCTTCAGGGTGCAAAGTTTTGATGTAAAAGGCGTAATTATCCTGATCTTCAGGGCCGGGCTTCAGACCGAAGATGCGATAGGTCTCTTTGGACCAGAAGAGGTGCTTGCTGTCAATTCCCCACTCCCAGCTGCCCAGGTTGGCGATACGCTGTGATTCATCCAACCGGGCTTGAATTTTGATGCAGTTTTCTTCGGCTTTGAGCGCCCGCTGAAGTAGTTCTTCGTAGCTTGGTTCCGGGGAGTCACTTTTTTCATCACACATCGTTTTCTCCCTTAGTGACTGGTTATTTCAACTTCTTGGTTGGGTTACGTCCTACAGGTTAACTCAACCTATAAAGACAGACCTGAATAGTCAAGTTAATTGCATAGTATTATGTGTTTGGAACAACAAGTCCTAATTATCCAAGATTTACCCTTTCGTGCATTTGAATCTCCGACAGGTGAGCGGGCGGTAGTGGTAAATCTTGCAGCCTCCTAGTCCGGGTTAGGGTCTTACGATGGCTCTTTTCCGACACTGGCCAATTCATCGTGGTTAATAACCTTGTCGATATCGAGCAGGATTTTGACTCCGTTTTCGCATTTGGCTAAGCCTAAAATAAGCTGTTCATGAAGGTCTGTTTGCATGTTCGGAGCCGGTTCGACTTCGTCTCCTTTAAGATTGATGACTTCGGAAACACCATCAATGATGAGGCCGACCAGGGTTTGAGTATGCTCATCAGTTTCACTTTCGATTACGATTATGCAGGTACGTTCCGTGGGCTCGACTTGTTCGAGATTAAATTTGCAACGCAAATCGATAATCGGGATCACTTTGTCGCGCAGATTAATAACCCCTTTGACGTACTCCGGAGTTTGCGGCAGTACCGTGACCGGCATCATGCCGATAATTTCCTTGATCTTCATAATGTTGATGCCATACTCTTCATTAGCCAGGGAAAACGTCAAAAACTTTTGCGGACCTCCGCTGACAAAATCATTTTGGGTTGCTGTCTGTGCCATGATGAGAACTCCTTTAAAGCCACGAAATGGACGTGGAAATTATAAAAATTGCTTAAAAAACTTTTTTGACCACGAAATACACGAAAAAACCAGCTCCCATTTCCCGGTAGACCTCGAACACCGCCCCTTGAATGGCATAACCTTCCGATGCGTATAACAAACCCTGCTCACCCAATAATTCACCCTCCTGCGTTGGTGTTACTGTTTTACGAGTTCATCTTTTATGACTTCCAAAAAAATCAAACTGTCCAGATTTACCCTTTCGTGTATTTCGTGGTCGCGCTTTTAAAAAGTTCAGCCGAAAGCCCCTGTAAAGCCGAAGACTTCCAGCCTGTACCGAATCTATTTTAGTGGTCTAAAATCCCTCGAAATCATCACCGTCTTTATCGTCATCAAACGGAATAACGGCGGCGGCCAGTGAGGCCGTTTTTTTGGCTTTACTCGGTGGAGTTTTTGGGGCGGTCAGTTGTTTTGGCGGTCTGCGGGTCATGGTCGTTGCGCCATGCGTGCGTTTACCGGTAACCATGGCGGTCAAATCCCCGACAAATTCATTCATCTGTTCGGCTTGAGCATTGAGCTCTTCGGCAGCCGCGGCTGATTCTTCAGCATTGGCAGCATTTTGCTGGGTTACTTTATCCATCTCGGAGACCGCGATATTGATCTGGCTGATGCCGTTGGACTGCTCCTGGGAAGCAGCTGAAATTTCGCCGATCAGCTCTCCAACCTTACCACTTTTTTCAACTACCATATCTATGGCGTTCAAAGATTGTCCCGCAACTTCACGGCTGGCGCTGACTTTTTCTACCGTAGAGCCGATCAGTTCAGCCGTCGATTTGGCGGCCTCGGCACTGCGGGCGGCGAGGTTTCTGACTTCGTCGGCAACCACGGCAAAACCGGCTCCGGCTTCGCCAGCGCGGGCCGCTTCAACGGCAGCATTCAAAGCTAAAAGATTAGTTTGGAATGCGATTTCGTCAATACTCTTGATGATCTTTTGGGTTTCCTGGCTGGCTAAGAAAATCTCTTCGGTCGACTGGTTGAGTTGGATCATTGATTGAGCGGCGCCTTTAATGACATCGTTTGTCTCCTTGGTCAAGAGATTGGCCTGGTCGGAGTTGTCGGCGTTCTGTTTGGTCATTGAAGCCATCTCTTCGACCGATGAGGAGGTCTCCTCTAGTGAGGCCGCCTGTTCCGATGATCCTTCAGCCAAAGATTGACTGGCTGAAGATACTTGGCCTGCGGCGGCCGCGACTTGGTGCGAGCCTTCGGAAAGGGCGTCAATTACCCGCGTCAGGCTCTTGGCGATGCCGTTGCTGATAAAATAGGCTAATAAAATACCGATGATTGCAGCAATAATGCTTAAAATTATGACTGCCATCTTGGTTTTTTGGGCTGCCGCCAGCATTACTTCATCCGTCATAACATTATTACTTACAGCGGTCGTAATCTGGTGCAGGAGTTCTCTGGTCTGGGCCAGGGAAGGTTTGGTCTCTTCAGCAAAAATATGGTTGGCCTGTTGGAAGCCCTCTACCATTCTTTCTGCCTGATGCTGCATCGCCTGGACTAGTTTTTGGGTTTTGTGGATTGCGGGCAGGGTCTCTTCGTTGAAGATCTTGAAGGCTGCCTGTTGTTGATTGCAAATAGTGCTTTCGGCGGTGATTATTTTGGTGATAAGGGTTTCGCACTTATTTAGGGCTGGAATGGTTTTTTCGGTGTAAATCTTTCCGGCCTTGGTGAAATCACCATTTTTGAGTGCCTTTCTGATATTGATGGCTGATTCGTGCAGGGTTTTATGGGGGCCGGCGATTTCAGTCGTAAAGCTGGCAAAAGCGAGGAAATTCTGGGCATATTTAGAAGCCTGGGGGCTGCTCAAAAAGAGACCGAGGGCGCATTTGTTTGAGTCTGTTTCAACTCCCAAGCTCTTTTCCCGGCCGATAATTGCTTTCGCAACCTCCTCAGCCCAGACCCGGTGGTCATCAAGCCGGGCCCGGAGAAGGTTGCGTAAACCGGGATGGCGTACCGTCCAGATATCGAGGATGCCGATGGCTGATTCATGGAGTTTGGCATGGGGCGGGATGATTTCTTCAATCATGCGGCCCATTTCGGGGTCAGCCTTAGTCAGTTTTTTGGCTTGGTCGCCATAGAGGAATTTACCAAAAGCGCATTGTCTGGGGTCGGTAGTAAGCTCTATAATTTCACGATTATTAAGCATCATATCGTAGATTTTTTCGAGCCAGACCAGGTGGTCACGTTCTCGGGCAACGAGGAAGCCGGGCAGGGTAAGGTCGGCCTGTTGAAAAACCTTGCTGATCGAGGATGCTGATTCATGCAGGCGCTTGTGCGGGGCGCCAATATTGGCAAAAATCGCTTTAAGTTCCGGTATCTTCTTTTCAGCTTCACGCCGGGCATCACTTAAAAGCCATTTACCGAAAGCGCATTGAGCCGGATCGGTCTGGACATCAAGGGTTGTGACGTGGTCATCGGTCAGCAGTTCAGTGACTTTATTGCCCCAGTTGAGATGGTCGACCTCTATCTGGGTGATCTCGCCGCGCAGATGGTTGCCGTAAATAACCTCTGTGGCATTTTCAACGATACTGCCGATCCCTAGGATCGACCAGGCCGCAATGATAACCATTAGAAATAGAACTGATGCAATCCCTAGAGCAATTTTTTTTCCGATAGTCATTTTGATTCTCCTTTGAGCTTTAGGTTTCTAGAGTAAAAACATGATGGCGTCGTAAAAAGTCCGATCTACTGCGCTGTTGTGGTTTTTCAGGCACTCGACATACTACATGTATGGTCTCGCGCCTGAAAAACCACAACAGCGCAGTAGATCGGACTTTTTACTTAGCCATCCCGTGACTTTTTACGAGGCCATCAAAACATGGGTTAAATTTGTTTTTTTCTGTTTCCAAAAGATTTCAGACAGTTTTTATGGAGTGGGATTAGCTGATATGGTACTATAGCAAAAGTGGTGCCATATTTTGGATTATCAATTACAAACTTGTATGTTGTATTTAAGTTGTTGAAAATAAAGAGAAGATTTCTGAGTAAGAGGTGTTTGAAAGTTGCCGGCAGGTTTGCAGCAAGGGCTTTTGTGCAGGCTTGTCCGATTTATAGGACAGGACAGTCTTAATTATCGGACATTCTATTCCGGGGACCTTCTATTCCGGGGACACCTTACTTAATTTTGTAAAAATTAAGTAAGGTGTCCCCGGAATAGAAGGTCCCCGGAATAGAAGGGTGTCCCCGGAATAGATAAGGTGTCTGTAGGGGGTTGTTGTGAAGATGTCAATCGAGGAGTTGCCTGATGGTTCGTA